>CAZXGU010000109.1:0-8583 GCA_964640375.1 uncultured Sangeribacter sp.
TATACACATCTTCCTGAATGGGCTTGATGAGGCTCTGACGCTTTTTGTAGAGTTCGCCTTCCGGTCCGAAATATTTATAGCGGAGGTCGGTGGCTTCCTTCTCTTTAGCGGTGATTTCGCTTTCACGCTTTTTCTTCTGGTCGTCGGTCATGAAAACCATTTCCGATTGATAGTTCTTATACATAGTCTCCGCCTCCTTTGAAAGATTGTTCACCTCCTTTTCCCAACGCTGCGAAACCTGATTGAGCTGTTCATTAGCCATCTCGTAGGAGGGAACATTACGGAGAATATAATCCATGTCGATCAGAGCATATTTCTGTGCTGCCGCTCCGAAGGCACAAGCTGCAATAAAAGCGATTGCTATAAATATTTTCTTCATAATTTTTATTTTTAGTTTTCTTTTAATCAGACATCCCAACTTTGGTAAGGTTTACAACCGAAGTGTAAAATGTTGTTAAAGTCTTTACTCGCGAGCGAGGTTAAAGTATTGACTTGCGAGAAAGGCCTTAGAATTCCTGTCCGAGAACGAAGTGAAGCTGAGAGCCACCGCGTGTGCCCCATACTTTGTCGAAACCGTAAGCCCAGTCGATGCCGAGGAAGCCGAGCACAGAGAGATATACACGGGCTCCGACGCCGGCGCTCCTCTTCATATTGAAGGGGGAGAAATCGCTCACACTTGTCCAGCAGTTACCTGCCTCAGCAAAAGCTATGGCATAAATGGTGGTGGTTGGCTGGAGCAGGAATGGGAAGTGGAGCTCAAGAGTGAACTTGCCGTAAGCATATCCTTCATATCCGGAGGGGGTGAACTGTCCATTCTCATACCCACGCATCGAGATAGTCTCAGTGGCGTATGTGTAGCTACCAGTCATGCCGTCGCCACCGAAATAGAAAGTTTCAAACGGAGTCTTGATATGTTTGTTCCAGGAACCGAGCAATCCGAAATCGGCACGGGTCATCAACACCAAGGTGTAGTTATTATCCGGCGAAGTGAGGGGCGTGAATGTTTTGCTCTTGAAGCGTAGTTTCCAATATTCAATCCATTTATAGAGGGAAGCGCGTGCACGTTCACGCGAAGTCTGGTCGGTGTTAGCATAGCTTGCCTCTTCCGCTAAAGCAGCCCAATTCTTTTTTCCGAAGAGAGAAGCCGGGGGAGTCATTGTCAGATCCACTGAGAACTGAGATCCGCGGCGAGTATATATCGGATTGTCGATGCTCTGGCGCGATAGCGTGAGACCGAGGGTGAGAGAGTTGGATGTGCCGTTACGCATATAGTAGAGATAATCCCAGTTTTTGAGATAATACCAGCGATAGGCGAGGGCTGCCTGGAATTGGAAATAATCGTCGGGCCAGGAGAGGCGAGTTCCGAATCCGACGCTCACGCCTGCCAACTGAAGCACCTTGTTGGGGTCGTAGGCATTCTGAATGGCGTATGAATTATAGTTCTGGTTATAGGTATAACCGCTATACATTTGGTACATGTAGGCATTCTGCCAGTTGTTGTTATAGAAAGCGGAGTTAATACCTGTAGAGCGGCTATAATCGATAGAAACCGAAAGAGAGTTGGGGCGGCTTCCTCCGAGCCAGGGGTCGAAGAAAGAGATATTATAGCTTTGATAATATTTCGCATTCGTCTGCGCCGAGATTGAGAAGGTCTGGCCGTCGCCACGCGGAATGATACCCTTATAGCTGCTGGGGTTGAAGAGATTCTTCATTGAGAAGTTGGAGAAGGAGAGCGCCACTTGTCCCGTGACGCCGGTCTGACCCCAACCGAAAGAGAGCTGCACTTTATCGTTGGCTTTCTGTTCGAGATTTAGGGTGATATCCACAGTTCCGTCGTTCTCATTAGGTTGTATCTCCGGATTCATGGTTTCGGGGTTGAAGTGTCCACCGGCAGCAATTTCACGCATCGAACGCATGATATCGCTCTTTGAGAAGAGTGCACCCGGGCGGATTCTCAATTCGCGACGTATCACCTTTTCATAAAGCTGGTCGTTACCATTGATATCCACTCTATTGATTTTGGCCTGCGGACCTTCGATCACCCTCATCTGGAGAGCGATGCTGTCGCCATGAATTTTCTCCTCGATAGGCACGAGGTTGAAGAAAAGATAACCATTATCGAGATAAAGGTTGGAAACCGCATCCTCATCGTCGGTGGTGCGCTTGGCGAGCATCTTCTGGTTATAGACATCGCCGGGATAAATTCCCAACACCTGAGAGAGAGTTTCTGTGGGATAGATGGTATTACCGACCCAAGAAATGTCGCTTATATAATATTTTTTACCTTCATCTATATCGAGGAATACATCCACTGTTCCGTCGTCATATTTTGCCACAGAATCCTTTACGATTTTGGCATCACGGTAGCCGAGTTCGTTATATTTTTCGATGATACGGTTTCGGTCGTCGGCAAAATCGGTATCCACAAATTTTTTCTGGCTGAAGATCTTGAGGAGGTCGCCCTTCTCGTTGGTTTTCTTCATTGCATTCTTAATCTTGCGGTCGGAAAGCATCTCATTGCCGTTGATGTAGATTTTATGGACCTTCACCTTCGAGTTCTTATTGACCCCGATAGTGAGAATCACTTGGTTCTCCTTTGAGAGGTCGGGAGTTTCGCGGATAGAAACGAGCACATTTTTGAAACCTTTCTTTTCAAAAAACTCCTCGGTGACCTGTTTGGCACGAGCAATGATATTAGGGGTGAGTTGTTGACCGGGCACCATTCCGAGTCTCTGCTGGAGATCCTTCTTTTCGCCCGATTTGAGGCCTTCAAAGCGGAGTTCGGCCATTCGAGGCTGGCGCTGAAGGTCGATTTCAAGCCACACCTTGTCGCCGGCCATCTTCTCCACATTAATCTGGACCTTGGAATAAAGACCCTGTTTCCAGAATCTCTTCACAGCCTGCGTGATTTCATCGCCGGGGATATCGATGCGGTCGCCTTCCGAGAGACCGGAATATCCGATGATCAGGTAATGTTCCTCAGCCGGAATCCCCTTCACATTTATTCCGGCAATCTCGTAGGAGCGCGGAATGGGAGTGTAGATGATATCGGGATTATATATAGTGTCGGTCACCTCCGTCACCGGGGTGATGTCGAGAGCCGAGGCTTTCGGAGCCACGACAGCGGCTAAGCAGAGGAGAAGGAGTTTAAGAAATTGTTTCATATCCTTTAGAAGGCGTGGTTTCACGTTTAGTTATTGTTGATGAGCGTGGAATCCGAGCTCAAATTGTCGTTGTTTGTGTTAGCTACCTGGTCGGAGGTCATGCCGAATCTACGTTCGCGGTTCTGAAAATCGAGAAGAGCGTCGATGAAGGCATCGTTGTCAAAATCGGGCCATAACACCGGAGTGAAATATAGCTCCGAATAGGCACATTGCCAGAGGAGGAAGTTGCTTATCCGATGTTCGCCGCCGGTGCGGATAAGAAGATCCGGGTCGGGGATACCGGCAGTGGATAATTCCCCGGCGATGGTTTCTTCCGTTATTTCGGAGGGTTGCAATTCGCCGGTCCTCACTTTTTCAGCAATCTTACGGGCAGCATTGGTTAGTTCCCAGCGAGAGGAATAGCTTAGACAAATCATGAGGTTAAGACCGGTGCAATGCGCCGTAGCCTTGCGTCCATCTTCAAGATCCTTCCTCACACTTTCCGGGAGTCGGTCGATTTCACCGAGCAGATGAATCTTAACGTTATTCTTCACCAAATCGGGAGTCTCCTTGCGGATGGTCCAGCCGATGAGGTGCATGAGCGCATCAACTTCGGGCTGAGGACGTTTCCAATTTTCGGTAGAGAAGGCATAAAGAGTAAGATACTTTATTCCGAGATCGGAAGAGATGCGAGTGATTCTGTTAACACTGTTCACACCTTCGGCGTGCCCTTCGCTACGCAACATTTCGCGTTTGCGTGCCCAGCGGCCGTTGCCATCCATAATGATAGCCACATGCTCCGGGAGTCGGGTCATGTCGAGAAGTTCTGTCTTATCGTGTTTATCGTTCATCGGTCAGTCCTTATAATTGCATACGGCGCAGCGTTTGCTGAACTCGTAACTGATTGTGACCGACATGGTGGAATACCAGTCGGTATTTTTCATAAAAGAGCTTTTAATCCCCAAGGGGTCGGCGAGCTCAGGGCCGTCGAGCTTGTCGGAGAAAGTTTTTTTCATCAGGAACTCAAATCCAAGGTTCCACCTTTCCGAAAGCTTATATTTCACACCCACTCCGAGGGGGATATTGAGTGCGGCACCGAATTTACCGCCTACCGACCAGGCCGTGACGCCCAGACCGGCAGCGATATAGGGGCTTATTCTCTTCAAATGGCGATAGGTTTCGCCCATGCCATAATTGAAGAAATTGAATTCCACCAATTCCCCCAATTCAAAGAAAGTGGTGGAAAATTTATATGTGTTCCCGTCGGGGAAGACATTGGTCATTTTAGAGGAATCTCCGCTGAGGGTTCCAACATAGAAATTGGTTTTCAAACCCCAACGCGGTCCCGGGAGATAACGGAAGAGGAGCTCTGCATCAAACCCCGGGCGACTCCAAAGGTTTGCGGTGTTGGCATCACCTAAGTAGCCGGTCATTCCTATGCCGCCACCGATATCAAACCTATAGTCTTCCTGCGCTCTCCCCACATTGGCGGAAGAGAGCGAAAGCAGCACGATGAAGGCTATTTTAATTATCAGTTTCACGGGTTGGAATTTTTTTAATTATGAGGAAACGAGATTATGCCGGTTCAGAGGCTCTTTAAATAATCGGGGGGCTTTGCAGACGATTAATGGCGCCGCGCCAGATAGTGTCGTAAAGGCTACCGTCGGGAGAGAAGCCGCCAATAAGATAGATATATGGACATTCCCAAATCAGGAGATCGCCATCCACGTTCCATTTCACTCTCGCCGGTCCCTGCGACTTCACCATAATCTTCCAGGCATCGGAAAGTTCGCTCTCTTTAGTGGTTGTCATCACTAAATTATCGCAGGCAGTCATGGGAGGGATAATTGTAGGGAGCTGAATAAGCTCATCCCCTTTGCGCCAGTTGACACCGTTATTATAAGAGATGTAGAGCGTGCGGTTGAAAGAGCCGTCGGACGTTTCGCCACCCAAAATCATCCAGACATCGAGTTCGGAAGGTTTGAGGGCGCCGGTTGTGCGTCGAAAAGCGTAATAAGGAATAAGAGAGGCACCTTTAAGAGCGGGAAACTCACCCTCCGATAGTTTGACCCAGACAGATCCATCGAACGCCCATATAGCATCCGAGAGGGAACCGTCGGCCTTTAAGCCGCCGCAGAAGAATCCGACAGGGGAGGAGGTCCATTTATTGGAATGGAGGGCGAAATTAGAGGCGCCGTCGATAGGGAAGTCGGCATCAACAGCCCTCTCTTGGAGTTCTATCAGGGGATATTGCGAATAGAAGAGTCCCTGAGCTGTGGTTTTCAAACCGATAGCAGAGTTCTTGTAACCCCCGATAATCTTGCTCCACACCTCGCCTGTTGAAGTCCAGGAGATTGCGTCGGCAGAAGTGTAAAGTTTGCCGGTTGTGTCGAGAAGATATAAAGCCTCCGAAGAAGCGGTGAATGAACGCACATCAGGGGTGAAGGGGAGAGAAACCTGGGTTTTGGTCCAAACATTGCTGTATAGGTCGTCGGAAGAGGAGATGGTGGTTGAGCCGTCATTTTCCTCAATCAGCGCAACAGCCTTACCATTGAAATCAACGGTTTTCTGATTCCGAGGCGAGCCAAGCCGAGAAGGGAGAGCTGCCAAAGCCATTTCATTCCACATCAGGGAATCCGGTTCCTGCTTATGCACATTCACCTTGACGGTATAGGTCTTTGACATCTCATTATTGGCAGTGGAAAGACGGAGCCTCACATTTCCGGTGAAATCAATTGAATCCCCGGGATGTTTGATATAATCAATAGAATCGTTACGTGTTTTTCCTCCTGTCATTATTACAGAGGCAGAAGTGACCGCAGAAGAATAGGTGATGTTGGCCACCAACTTATCAATCTTGGTTCCCAAAGGGAGAGAGTCGGCATTATAAATGACGCCATGTTCGAGGTCGATAGAAAAGAACACAGAGTCAAGGTTTGCCATGACATCCTTGTCAGCCTTTAGTCGGAAAGCTGTAACGGCCACATTGGGGAGGTAAGTAATCTTGTTTGCATCATCTTTGGGTTCCTCCTCTTTAGAATTACAGGAAACGATACCCATACCCATGACAGCCGAGATGAGGGCCACGGGCATGAGACGCAGGAGATATGGTTTGTTCACCTTTTTGTTCATTCAGTAATCGGTCATTCTATCCGGCGAATTTGTGAAGCAAAAGATGGGTATTCACTGTTAGAAAACGTCGGATAATGTTATTCAACTTGCAAAATTAGCATTTCTTTGCGAAATAGTGAGCAAAAGTATGAAAAAAAATGTGAAGAGAGCGAATGAGTGAAATAAAATACGCGGATTGGCCTCAAAGAGGCAATCCGCGGAATATGGAGCGGAGCCGGGGACGGCTCCTCTCCATAGCCTCTCCATGTTAGTTTTTCTGTGCCTGAAGATATTCTTCGTGGAGATGATAGAATTTCTTCATGAAGATGAGATAGGCGGCCGCAAGGAGAAGAATTATTATCCCTAAATAAAGATAATGATTGATCGGTATCCATATCATGCCGGCTGAGATGGCCAACTGCAAGGCCATATAGAACGAAGAGACCGCGACATGGGGAATCCTCAGTTCGTTGGCCATTATCTGGAAGGCATGCTTGCGGTGGGCCTGCCCCAAATGCTCGTGTAGCTGGATGCGGTGGCAGATAGTCAGCACTGTGTCGGCGCCATACACAACTAAGAACACGATATATGCGAAATCACCTGTGGCAAGGATTAACCGTCCGAGGGCGAAGAGCACGATGAAAGCCATGGATATCGAGCCCACGTCGCCGGCAAAGCATTTGGCTTTCTTGCGGAAATTGAAGAAACAGAACACGCAGAGGCTCAGCCCAGCCACATAGAGATAAGGCATGGAGATGAATTCCTCCCGGGCGTTGAGATAAATCAGGGGGATAACGACGGCCAAGGAATATCCGCCTGTGATGCCGTTGATGCCATCCATGAAGTTGTAGGCGTTGATTATCCCGACGCAGACCACCAAGGCCACCAAGACCATCCACCAGTCGTGGAGATTGAGGATTCCGAACTGCAGGAACATGAGGAACATG
This sequence comes from uncultured Sangeribacter sp., assembly GCA_964640375.1. Lineage (GTDB taxonomy): Bacteria > Bacteroidota > Bacteroidia > Bacteroidales > Muribaculaceae > Lepagella. The sequence continues at coordinate 7,202 of CAZXGU010000109.1, forward strand.
GCGGCAAACTGAGCCACCAAGCGCCAGCTGTCGGGGAGCGAGCGGACATCGTCGGCGAAGCTGACCGCCCCGATGAGGGTGAGGCCGAGGAGGAACCAGGAATACTGGAAACCGAAGAAGAGCCAGAAGAGCCAGGCGCCGAACAAAAATATAATTCCTCCGCCACGCAGGGTGACAGAGGAATGGGATGACCGCTGATTGGGCTTGTCGATGATATTATATCTGTCGGCCACCCGGAAATAGGCCAACTCCATTATGATAAGGAGAATGAAGATGATTAGATAAGTCATTTCGGTTAATTTATACGTAGGTTTTCGAGGACTTTAAGAGGAGACCAGCCTAATTCAGTGACAGCTTTCTTATTTGAGAAAGTAAGCGATTGGGTTAGCTTCTCCAATCGAAGGGAATTTATAGGGAATCGCTTGCCCGCAATATCACCAATTTTAGCCAAGGTTTTTGCAACCCATCCGGGAATTGAAATCGGGGCTCTTTTCCCAAGTTGACTTGCTATTAGTCTTGAGAGGTCGCCAAATGTGGGTTGGTCAGTGTCGCAAACATTATATATGCCCCCTTTCTCTAAGGTTAAGGGAATGATATTGGCAATGTCATCGGCCATAAGGATGCTTTTCCTTACTTCCCCCTTGCCTATATTGACATAAAACCCTTTCTTGATACCTTTGATCATATCTCCTAAATTTCCGGGTGGATTGGTTCCGGCAAGAAGAGAGGGACGCAGAATTGTCAGCACCACATTATTCTTCCTGCACCATTCCCTGAGAAAATTCTCAGCCTTTATTTTGCTGAGCGCGTAAGGTGTTGTGCCATTAAGCGGATGCGATTCATCAATCAAATTCCCTGCGTCGCAGCCATAGACGGCCACCGTGCTTATAAAGATAAATGATTTTGGGATATTGCTCTTTTCAAGTGCACGGCAGAGATTCTTGGTGCCCTCGAAATTAATGTCGAAGAAAGCTTTTTCTTCCTCGGGTGTTTTAGGCACAACGTGAGCCTTCCCGGCAGCGTGGAGCACGATATCAAAATACTCCTTTAATTCTGGCACATCTGAGGAAAGATCGGCAGTTATATCATTTGAGGGGGTGTGGCCCAGAGTTGTGACAAGGTCATATTCCTTTTTGAGCCGGTCGAGAATATTGGCGCCTAAAAAGCCGGAAGCGCCCGTAAATAGAAGATTCATTGATCGGATATATGATGAATAGTCGCGTCATTGGAACTTGACGCATTAATAGGATTTAGAGAGGGGGATATTATCAGCGCGCCGAAGGCGCACTGCGCAAAAACAAACCTTAGATTATGCAAGATTCTTTTTTCAGCGCGCCGAAGGCGCACTGCGCAAAAACAAACCTTAGATTATGCAAGATTCT
>CAZXGU010000109.1:8683-10500 GCA_964640375.1 uncultured Sangeribacter sp.
TTCTTTCAGCGCGCCGAAGGCACACTGCGCAAAAACAAACCTTAGATTATGCAAAATTCTTTCTTTCAGCGCGCCGGAGGCGCACTGCGCAAAGACAAACCTTAGATAAGGCAATAAAATGCTTTCTTAAGCGTTTCGGTGTTTCATTTTGAAACACACTAAGATATTGATAATTAGTTTGTTTCAATATGTTTCGGTGTTTCGGGTGTCAACTTTTTTAGGGATCTGTTGACTTTTGAGAGAGAGATTTCGAGTTTATTGGCTATTTGTCGTTGAGATAAACCCTGGTTAGATAATTCGGAAATAAGAATATTTAGTTCCGAATTAAGGAGATTTGTTTTTTTCCTAAGATAGGAGACTTCGGAGCCGGTGTCTAAAAACTCAAAATGGAACCACCCATCCTTTTTTGAAGTTTTTAGAAGTATCACATTATCTTCGCCAAATTCAATTTCATCAGCACGAGCCTTTAATTGCTTTAGATAAAGATGAGCGGCTGGGTGAACGGTTTTTGCCAAGGCGAAGCAGCTGTCGATAAAATTGAATAGCCTATTAGAGCCTTGAAGGTCATTTTGAGTAATAGGAAGAGAGGGATCTCTTTTCACAGTATGTGCCAAAAGAAGGATGCTGAGCTTATATTTCTTTTGGAGGAGTTTCAAACGATAGATCAGGGAGGAAAGATTGCTTGGACGGTAACAGTCCTTTCCAAGGAAGGAGATGTTATCAATGATAACGACCTCAAATTTATTTTCCTTGACCACTTTCTCAAGATCCTTGAGGAGATTCTTTTGGGGGTTAGAAGTGATGAAAACCTCTGGAATAGGTTTAGAACGGAAGAAATTTTTCGGAAAAATAAACTTTCTTCCATCGTTGTCTAAGTATCTGGAGAAGAAGATATGGTCGGACATTTCATAGTCGCAGAAAAGGACTTTCTTGGTTTGTGCGATGTGGCATCCTATTTGGACTGCGAGAGCACTCTTTCCCACATTGGCATCGGCAAAGAGACAGCACAGGTCGCCCTCTCTCCAGATATTTTTCCATAAGCTCTTAGGAGTTGGAGGGATTTCTTCCGGGTCGAGACAAGCAGGATTTTGGATAATGTGGATATCCTTTTCTTTGATTTCCATGTCTTCCTGATTGGAGGTGTCATAATAGAAACACCCACCTGATTCGAGAGCTTTTTCTGTCTTTTCCTTTTTAAGTTTTTCCTCGGCGTTATAGATGATTTTTGTCCAAGGGATTTTACGGTCGTCAAAACTCAAAGGGCCGTATCCCCACAGGCTTTCTTGAATAAAATCTGCAAGGCGGGTGATATCAGAGACTGGGCGGGCTGCTTCTCGAATAGGGATATTCTCGGCATCGAGAGGACAGATGAGATCGTTTTCGATAATAACAATCCAGCCATCGCCATATTGGAATTTATAAGATCTGTTATTGATGAATTCGGAGAAATACCTTTTAGCATTGTAAAGGGTATAGGTACCGTCGTTATTAGAGTAGCAGATGCGTTTAAGATCCATATTAAAAGCTTTTTTCCGCAAAGAAAGGGATAAAAGCGGGGAGGGGACTCTTAAATATTTATATGCGAGAAAGGGGGCATGATTGAGAGCTAAAGCTCTTTCACAGGACTAAGATGGGTAAGATATTTGGTGAATACAGTCAATCCCGGTAAGCAATTATTTAGTGGACGTGGAACTGGTCGAGATTTTCTTTTGAATAAAATGTCTGTCAGTATTGGTTAGCGGCTGGGAGAGATTTAAATATGTAAGTAGCTGTTAAAAATTAATCGATATATGTAGCTTTAGAAATCTTGAACGCTA
>CAZXGU010000110.1:0-10313 GCA_964640375.1 uncultured Sangeribacter sp.
AATGAGCTGATTTAGATAATAATCACGCTTTATAATCATAACCTATTCCAAAAAAACGGTCAGTTGGTCAACTTTTTGGATTGCAAATATAATGATATTTTATAGTTATCACAACCTTCTGCTCCAAAAAAGTGGTTAAATGACCGATTTTTTGGTGCGGCTAATTCCTATCTTCCTTATTTTCGAAATTACCTTTCCCGAAAACGGCAGGCTCGGTTGAACGGAGGATTTATTTCTCAAAAAATGGTTACAATGAGTTGCATATAATTAGGTCTCATTGTCGTATGTGGCAGATTATTCAGTTCTTCTACTCTTTTAGGAGGGATATCGGTTATTCGGGCGAACCTACCGAAGGTAATCAACTCTGGGATACACTTTCTCAGAGGTTGCCAGTGTCCATAAGAAAAGAACCTCAGGTGCGGGATTAAGCCTAAAAACTTTTGATTTTTATAAGAATTCCTCGTGATTGTAGAAAAATGAAGGCGTATTTAAAAATAATTTGATGAAAATTTGTGGTATAGAAGATTAATTCGTAATTTTATTGCACTGAATTTGTTGGAATGTTATGAAGCGGATGCTTTGATTTGTTGCAACAAGCTCGATTTCCAATATCCGTATTTGATTAGGGTTTGAATCAGACATTTCGAATAGACTACTCAAACAAATTTAGTAAGATATATAACCCATAATACACAACTCATCAAATAACCCTACCATGAAGCTTCGTTTTGCCAAATCGAGAATAGAGGAGATTAAGAATAATCGGATGATCGCCCTGTGTGGTCTGAAAACATGGCTCCTGTTGACAGCATTGAGCTTCGTTGCCTTTGCATCGTATGGCGCCACAATCACTATCGATTTCCAAAAACTATATACGGAAGAGAGTCCAGAGGATATTACCGCCGCCCAGCTGCTTAAGTTCCTTAATTCTGAGGACGGTTCTCCAGGGATAGTCAGTGCGGTGCCCGAGTGTAATCTGGCTTACGGGTACAGTGATGGTCTATTCTATAATGGTCCATATAAAAAGGCAAGCTCATCGCTTGTGAATAAGGGTGCCCTTTTTCTTAAATCCACCGATGCTGAAACCCACGAGGATGTAGGCGTTTTATCTTTAAGTATAGCCCCAGAGTACAGGCACAGAAACACCAATGTCTGGATTTATGTATATCTGGATGATAAAGACTGCACAGACGACGATCTGGATCATGGTTTGGAGATTTCAGTTAACGGAGGAACTTATACCAAGTCAAATATTGTTAAAATAGGGACGAGCGGTTTTATTGGTCGATACAACTACAAGCCGGAGGGTAGTATAATAAAAGACCTATCCATTCGAGTACCGAATGCTTATAGGAGTGTAGGGGAGCCCAATACAGATTACTTCATGGCCTTAACCTATATCAATCTCTACTACAGTGACAGTGAAACTTCCGAACAGGTTACCGACTGGCGCTTTGCGCAGGGAAGCGACATAAGCTATCTTGATGATGCCACGCCCTATAGTATGCCGGAGTTTGTGGCTCTCCCCGCAGAGGCAGGCGATATGATGGAGCTCTCTTCCTCAAACCCTCAGGTTGCCGCAATAGAAAATGGAAAGATCGTTCCCAAGAAAGAGGGTGTAACCACGATTACCGCCACGTTGCCAGAGAACAACCTCTTCACCCCCACCGCTTCATATTCGCCGGCTTCCTACGAACTGACAGTAAAGAAATCCATGTCAACCGGAATTGAAGACCTTTATTCCGAGCAGGAGAATGACAAGGTTTTATACGACCTACAGGGAAGAATCATGACTGGAAATGTTGTGCCTGGTGTGTATATCCTAAAATCAGGGAAAGACGTGAAAAAAGTGATTATTCGATGATTGAGTCTTAGGCTCCATTCCCCAAATGCAAATAAGTACCGATTGATAGGTTGAACCTTTGATATCTCAAACCCTTATGTATTACCCTCCCAAGAATGACCCGGAATATAGCCTTATGAGACTCAACCGGATTATGGGGAGACGCCGACTGAGTTTTAATCCCTATACAGTATCCGACCGCCGTCTGATAGAGATCGCCGAGACAGCAGGGTGGGGGAATCTGTTTGACATCACAGAAATAGTCATCCTGCAATTCACCCGTCTGCGGGAGCGGTCCGACTACCGCAAGTTTGACGGAATATTCATGCGCGTGGGAAGAGACGAGGAGGAGATTTTCATACCTGCAGGTGCGTTATCCCGAGGAGTGACTGCCAATGACACCATACGCCGTGAAAGATCATGGATAGGTAAGAAGCCCTTAAAGGATAATGATGATGTAGCCGCGCTTGTGGGAAAGAGAGTGTTTGTGAGTCGAGTGATAAGAGGAGAGAACCAATTCGGAAGCGGCAAGAGTGCCTACAAGATGTATCGGCTGTGGGGCAAGGAGAGCAGAGATGCCGGAATTATCCGCCAGGCGATGTGTGATGCCAAAATAGAGATGCTTGAACGCGTGCTTGCATATCCAGAGTCGCCCGATTACTTGAGCTGCAAGAGAGGCCTTATTAATTACGAGCCACGCATTCACCGGGCAATCGAAATTATTCGACATTATCCACAGACTCCCGTACCGAAGGAATAGAACTGGAGTTCAAGTCTGCTTTTAGGCTGCCGATTGGTAGTCAAATTGATTGTTTCCTCAATAATTTCAATCGATAATTTCGACGAATCCTTACAACAAATCGGGCTCATATATTGCCACGGCTACCTCTCTTTCCATTTATAAATGCCTCTCTTTAGAATTAATCCCTATCTTTCCCAACATAATTCCACATTCCCACCACTATTAGACCAATATAGTCAGGAATAGCAGTGGCTCTTGCACCTCCTGTCCACCTTTTCCAATCGCATGTTAGGAACTGCAAATCCACATTAACTAACCATTGTTTCCCACATTCTCAACATTCTCATAGCCAGAACGGTGGATTATTATGAAATCAGTTGTGCACCACCCACTTTTTTTGTAATTTTGTACTTTTGAGGAATTATACTTCGTAATGCACAGGCCAAAATCATTTTTAGAATCATTTTAACGCTATCGCTGATAAGCCGCTTCCTGCAAGGTTTGGTCCACCTATTACGAGGTGGCTTTGATCCATAGCATTCTATCTATTTGTGACAAGATATAAAGAATCATATCATAAACTTTCAATTCAATGGTTTACTCGATTCATTCTGATAGCGACCTTTATTGCTGTCACATCTTTTTATGCAAAGGCAGCTGAAAAGCGAGCATTATTAATTGGTATATCTGATTATCCTACTGTAAAGGAACATCCAGAACTGGAATGGAACGATATACATGGAGCTAATGATGTGGCTATATTGACCCCTGCGTTACAAAAGCATGGTTTTAAAACTACGTCTATAATTAATCAAGAAGCGACAGCTAAAAATATCCGTAAACAACTAGCTAAATTTAGTTCTACTTTAAAAGCAGGAGATATAATTTATTTGCATTTCTCATGTCATGGACAACCTGTTGAAGATCTGGACGGAGACGAGGCCGATGGGTGGGATGAAGCCATAATTCCAGTTGATGCACAGAAAGTTTATTCCAAAGTTAAATACAAAGGAGAGAATCACATTACTGATGATGAACTTAATCGTCTCTTCCGAACGATACGCACCAAAATCGGTCGGAAAGGATATTTAACCGTAGTTATAGATGCATGTCACGCCGGAACATCATATCGTGGAGAGGAAAGCGAAGATTCAGTATTCGTCCGTGGAACTAACTGCGGATTTTCTGAAAGAGGGCTAAAATTTGTACCTAAGATTGATAAGAGAGGAAGAATTCGTGTTGAAAGATCAGACAATATGAGCAATATATGTATAATAGAGGCATGCCGTTCATATCAAGTGAACAATGAAATCAAATGTGATGGTAAATACTATGGTTCACTTTCATATTATACCAATAAAGTACTGCAATCCAACAATAGCATTGAATGGCGGAAACCATGGTATGATGATATAATAAAACTTATGTCAAAGGATGTACGTCTGATTCGGCAAAATCCTGTCATAGAAATCAGTGAATAGTTTATAAGATCGTATATGATGGGTAAGTATTATAATACCGCATTGGATGCGTTCATTAAATCTCAAAGAGAGAGGACTATTTCCTATCTTCAACACAACTTCTCTGTGTCAAAAGATGAATGCGAAGATATATTTCAAGATTCATTTATCATACTCTACCAAAATGCCCAAGAAGGTAAACTTGATAAACTGACTTCCTCTGTTTCTACATATTTTATGGCAATATGTAGAAATAAGACAATGGAATTATTACGCACAAAGGGGAAAAATATCTACGCATCTATTAATGAAGAGTCTCCAAAATCTACCCCATTTCTTGAAAGCAAGATAAATAAGGTGTTGTCATTTGATCATGACGATGCCTCTATTGAGCAAAAAGAGTCACTTGTCAGGGATATCGTAAAAGACTTACCCTCTCCATGCAATGAACTCCTATGGGGATTCTATCGGGACGGACTTTCGATGAAGGACTTAGCTGAAAGATATGGGTATTCTAACGAGAATACCGTAAAGGTAACCAAACATCGCTGTTGTGACAAGTTCAAAAAACGATTCACAGAGATGCTTTCTAAACTTTTTTAAGATGAACCATATGAAGAACAATATACAATCTGTGATAGATCGAGATGAACGTATCTCGCGATATTTGAAAGGCTTGATGGATATTCAGGAAGAAACAAATTTTCTTGATGAAATGGAATCCGATGAGCAACTAAAGCAAGATGCGATTGCTCAAGCCAGACTTGTCAGAGGTATGGCTCAGGTTGATTACGAGCTTATTCAAGAATTAAAGAACGCACCAGAAGAAAAAATAACATCATCTCTTCGTCCACATAGAATTTTATTTAGAAAACCTCTTACATGGCTCTCAGCAGCTGCATCTGTTGCAATAATACTCTTTGTCGGTTATAAGGGATATGATTATTATGACACAACTCGTCTTGGCATGAAGTATGCAACGGTCATTCCAATGGAAACATTAGTTCGTGGCAACACAGATTCAACTGTTAATCAGGAACTCCAGACGTTATTTAAAAATGTGGTTGAACGTAAGGATTTATCAGCCACAACAAAACGTCTATCCGAATTATGGGAAATATCCAACCAAGAAACCTATAATGATTATACCGATTACTCGCCATACATTGGCTGGTATCTTGCCATCGGCTATCTTGAGGACTATGAGAAAGAAAAGGCCCGAAGCCAATTAAAAGACATCGAAACTAAAGACTTTCCTAATGACATAAAGGACAAGTGTCAAATACTTTTAAGTAATATAAAATGAAAAATATATCCAGTTTAATTGTACTTTTCTTTAGCGTATTTTTCTTATCTCGGGCTTCTATGAAACAGATTGATAGTTTTGAGGAGAGTGAAGAGACAATTGATAGTGTGACATATCAGACGTTACAGCATGGTTATGACTTGTATAAGAAAGGAGTAAATGCCCATGATAATGGTAATTTTAAGGAGGCACAACACTACTATGATCAATATATGTCTTTAAATCTTGAGGTGGAATATCTTAACGATATCCTCATAGACCTAATAGCTCGATCCATAGGTATTGCTGTCGAAGAGGAGGATTGGGTGAGAGTTTCAAAGTTGGGGGCAAGATTGGATATAATTCCAAATGAAACACGTGAAAAGTATCAAAATACTCCATGGGCTTACTTAATGTATGTTTTTTCTCTAAACATGCAAAATAAGTGTGAAGAGATTGAGAGAATTATTGAAACAGGATTATATTACGTTGACAAAACTTATAGGCCTTCTGAAAGAGAGTATTATGAATTAAGATTGCAACAAGTCATCTCATTAATCAACAAAAATGATTATGAATCGGCGAATAATAAATTATTAGAAATAAAGAAAATAAATGAATCGACTGGTTTTCATGTCGTGGATAAGGATATTATTTTAGCTGAGCAGCATATTCAAAAGTATAAGAAGGATAGCATTTTTAGTAGTAAAAAAGAATTTGTTGAAAAGTTTAGCAAGGATGTAATAAATTTATGCTATCTAACAGCTATAACTAAATATTCAGATGTTAAAGAAGCTTGGCATGCTCTAAGTAAACAAGCACAGAATTTTGTGTTTCATACGTATTTTGATGTTAATAGTAGGGATGATGAAGAAATTTGGCAGCAACTAATGATGTATACAAGTATCCTTATTAATTCTTTTGGAAAAGAACTTGAAATAGAGGATAGATCTGAACAGAATTATGATTACATATTGACTTGTAAAAATTTCCTTGACTGGCATTCCACAAAAGGTACTCAAGCACCAGTAATATGGGAACAGATTAAAGCATCTATGGAGGCAAATGAAATAGCCATAGAATTTATACCTTATACGAATGAAATATTACTCTTATCGCCTAATTTAACTAAGCCTCATATCGTTGAAATAGATTCTTTAACAATGGATAGAATATCTATGTACAATAACGATGATCCGATGGTTATAAATGCATTCTATCAAAAAGGAAGTCCATTAACTGATCTAATTACTGACTTATATCCATATATTAAAGACTATGAGAAGTTATATATTTCTGGTTCAAATGAATTTGCTCAGTTCAATTATGGAGCTATTCCATTCAAAGGTAAAAAATTAGACTTCTTCTTTAATGTTATACCTATGATATCTACTGCAGATCTCCTTGTAAAAAAACAGGATGATTTCCCTCATAATTATAAGAAAGTTTATCTGTATGGAGGGATGGATTATGACAATATTGCTATTAATACAAAAAGGTCTGCAAATGACAGTGGGTGGGTTTATCTTTCTAATGTTCCCTATGAATTAAGGAAAGGGTTCAAAAATCTTCCGTATACCCAAACTGAAATAGACAGTATTGCTTCATTATGTAAGAAATATAACATAGATCATCAAAAAATTTCCGGGATAGATGCAATTGAAGCAACCTTTAAAAACTCAAAATATCTAAATTCCTCTATTCTGCATATATCTACACATTCTTTTTTATTACCCAGTTACAAGTTTGAGAGTATCTCAGATCTTTCAAAAGACAAAGAAATTTCAAAGATGGGTACAGTTTTATCTAATACAGGGTTATTGTTTTCAGGATGCAATCAATCATTAAAGAATGGTTCAACTAATTCGGGGAAAGAGGATGAGGTGTTGACAGCAGCGGAAATTGCTCAGATGGATTTAAGAAATGTTGATCTTGTGGTTTTGTCTGCTTGTTCAAGTGGTTTAGGAGATATTAATAATGTTAATGGAATTGTATATGGTTTAACCAATGCATTTAGAACAGCGGGATGTAAACAGATTTTGGTTTCTCTTTGGAACGTGCCTGATTATACAACGTCTATTTTCATGCATGCATTTTATGATAATTTATTTCAAGGAAGGAGTCAACGGGAAAGTTTAAAATTAGCGCAGAATTTTCTAATCTCAGTTGGTTATGATGATCCATTTTACTGGGCTTCTTTTATTTTGTTAGACTAATTTATTTGGAAATTTCGAAATAAATATGTTCATTGTCCTTGAATTTCTATCATTCTGAAAATCATTGTATTGAGGGATGTTGTGGTACTGTTTAACTTAATCATATTAAAGTTATGGGAGATAATCTATCTTCTACAAGCTTTGATACAAAGGGGAAAACATGTGATTATGTTGATACTGACGGTATCATTTGGATTTATCTTGACAAAGAGTATGGTTTTGATGATTGGGGAGGAATTCCTAAAGAAGAATAAACCTGTTTTGGAATAAGGTGTACTTTAACAGGTGCATCTTATTTTTTTGCGTATTACTGTTAACCTTTCCATTGTTTGTGTCATAAAGAGACAAACAATGACAAAGGAACAGACATATGTGCAATCCTATAACCATACATGTCGACAATGACAATTATGAGCAACAGTTGGCCTATGACCTTGTTGCGAACACAAACCGTTGTCTTTATATTACCGGTAAAGCAGGTACTGTCAAAACGACTTTCATTCAGCGCATCCAAAAGGAGATACAAAAGAACTTTGTAGTGTTAGCCCCACAGGAATTGCCGCAATTGCAGCCGGAGGACAAACGGTACATTCATTTTTCGAATTTCCTATGGAGGTCATTGTTCCTCATACCAAATTACAAGTATCTCTGAGTTAATAAGCAGTTTTGATAATACCAACTTAACTGAGTCTGACTTCAATTCGATACTAAAAGATATTGATATGAAATCTGAGGTATTTAGACAATTCAAAAAGGAGTTATTAAAAATTGCATAAATTTCTTTGATTGTCTTGTTAACCTTTGTGTGTTAATCCTCATTAAGGATAAAACAACTTATTAAAACAAATATGGATCAAGCATTTCTTTTCATTATTGCTATTTCCCTCGCTCTATTAGTCGGGAAATGGGGAAGTACCCGAAAAATCGGGTTTGGGTGGGCATTTTGCCTTTCATTGTTTAATCTCTTTATTGGAATAATTGCTGTTGCATGCTCCAAGAAAAAATAGAATGAAGTATATAATCGAAAAAATTCTGACAAATGAGAACAGCTGGTTGGATATGTTTAGTAATCGGAGTGCTCAGCTTCTTCGGAGCTTCACTCAAGGGTAATAGTGTCTTTGGCCCGTTATTCTGGATTAGTCTTGGTGCATTTCTTCTGTATCGGGTCAATAATAAAGAAGATGAACGTGAAAAGAAACACACAAAACTCGACCAACAATCAAAAGAGAGTACCCAAGCACAGGAAAATGTCATTAAGTCCCTTCCTGAAACTAATAAGGATGACCTTCCAGAACTCCCCACTCAGCAAATGGAAAGTCTGAAAGACATTCAGGCTCAACTTACACTTGAGCAACGTGAAGCAGGAATGTGTATGATCTCATTCTTTGGAGGATATAATAACAATCTGATGGATGATGCACCAATAATGCTATTCAAGCAATCAGCGTTTTTCTTTGGGCTTCCGGATTCACCGACGGTTTTGTCGAAAATCATGTCAAAATATACTGATGCCGATACTCTCGTAGACATAGTTCTTACTATAAAACCAGTGAAAGCCAAAGAATTTCTGCTGTTAACTTGTTACGATCTTATCAAGTATTCCGGTAACTCAGAGGCTCATGATCTCTTGTTTAACATTGCTAAAGATATGGGGTATAACAAAATGAAATTTGAGCAATTAATCAGCCTCTATCAATAACAATCTCTACACTTATTACTTCACCATCAATGAGATTATTCCATTTATAAAACATATAATATTATTAATCATGGGTCTATTAAACTTACTCTTCTCATCTTGCTCTCATCAAGAGAAGATCTCATCAAAAGAACTATCTCAATATTCGGCAAGTGACCAGAAAATTGAAGATGTTATCAAAGGCTATTTTGATAAACAAAAGTGGCATTATCGCATGTATACTGATGAAGATTCTATCATCACTTTCAGACTTGGATTTAATGGAGATAATGAAAAAGTTATGCTTCAGGTAAGTATCTTACCGAACAATGCTATTTATCAAATCATTTGTCAATCTGAAACAAAGCTGACTCAAGAAACCATTAGCAATGGCATTATAGCCATGAATAATTATAATCTACGAGCCGGAGTAGTAAGTGGATGTGTTAGTTCCGAAGGAAATATTATATTCTGGCTTGGAAGAAATATTGATGGGAATACTTTCTCGGAACAGGCATTTGCTGTAGATTTTGATATGGTTATCAAAGAGACTGATGACGAAACTGCTCAAATATATAAACAAGCCCTTAATCCCCAATCTTAATGTCCAATATCGCAAGAATGGTATCAGATGGGGTAACAATCGGTTAATTGTCGTTAGAATTGTCCGTCACGTTTCCAAATCTAATGAAAAACATTAGATTTGGAAACGTGACGGATGTTCACTATGAAAAATAAACTAATATACAACAATATACCATAAATCTTAGATAACAGCTTTATGCAGGGTGCCAAATCGCATATTTTTAACCACATTTAGCACCGTCGTGGATAATAATCAGTTTGGGCTATATATGCCCTATGGACTAAACTTAACTTTATATATGGCGGGTGAAAAGAAAAACCTGATCAAGTCCTTAACATAATTGTAGTCTATGTCATCCAAACATATTTGTCTTTTACATCAGATTGTTGTTAATTCATAGCCAAGACTTCCATATCTCACGGATTTTTAGTAATTTTTCAGTCTTAAGCCCAACAAATCAGTATGATAGCTAAAGAAGAGGTATTGGACTTATTGAAGTCCAC
>CAZXGU010000111.1:0-10230 GCA_964640375.1 uncultured Sangeribacter sp.
TGCGCCATATCTATTATATGGTAAAGGCTCACGATAAATATCTTGCCTTGAAGCGAGTGGTGGATAACAGCCCGAATATTTACGGTATCGTCTTCTGCCGCACCAAGCGCGAGACTCAGGAGATAGCCGACAAGCTAATCAATGATGGCTACAATGCTGATTGTCTGCATGGCGACCTCTCACAAAGTCAGCGCGACCTTGCGATGAAGAAATTCCGCGACCATGTGACACAGCTTCTTGTTGCAACCGACGTGGCAGCTCGCGGTCTCGACGTTGACGACCTTACCCATGTGATCAACTATGGTTTGCCCGATGATCCCGCCACATATACCCACCGTAGCGGTCGAACAGGACGTGCCAACAAAACAGGTGTCTCTGTAGCCATAATTCATTCACGCGAGAAAGGTAAACTCCGTGAGATAGAGAAGAGGATAGGTAAGACATTTGAATATCGTAAGGTGCCTACGCCAGAGCATATCATTGAGAAACAGCTATATAATCTTGCCGATCGTTTGGAGAAAGTGGAGGTGGATGAAAAGGAGATAGCGAAATATCTTCCCGGGGTAAGAAAGAAACTGGAATGGCTATCTGAGTCTGATCTTCTCAAACGCGTGCTCTCGCTCGAATTTAATCGTCTTCTTGAATACTACCGCAACATGCCCGATATCGATCTCAATGCCGATGGCAAAGATAAGGGAGGACGCGAAAAGGGTGAGCGTAAAAAAGGTGATGCGAGGAAGAATAAGGACCGTCGCACGGCTGAAGATGGATTTGAACGTCTGATGGTCGATATAGGTAAGGCTTCTGGTTTCTTCCCCGGCAATCTGATGGAGCTCGTAAATAAGAATGTTCCTGGAAACAAGCCTGAGATTGGTCGGATTGATCTGCTTCCTGACTACACCCTCTTTGATGTAAGAAAAGGGGATGCCCGCCGTGTTCTTGACGCTCTCCGTCATGCGGAATTTTATGGACAGCCGGTAAATGCAGAGATAGCTACCGAACGCGACTATTCAGCTGATGCCCGCAAAAAAGGGAAGGGTAAGAAGGGAAGCTTCGCCAAGGATAAGAAAGGCGACAAAAAAGGTGATAAGAAAGGGAAAGGGAAGCGCGTAACATACGGAGGCGATCCTTTTGCCGATGAAAAGAAAGGGAAAAAAGAGAAGAAAGAGAAGAAAGCTAAAGCAGAGAAGAAGGAAAAGAAACCGAAATATAACGGCAATTACGACATCTTCATGAAGAAGTGATCTTTCATTTTCTTGTTAAAATACGAAAAGGTTTATATGAACAGATTAATTATTAAGATAATAGGAGCAATGGCGGTATTATTTTCTGCCATTGCTCCTACATACGCAGCCAAGGAGGTTCTTGACACTTTAACGGCAGGGGAGGTATTTGCCAATCTTCCCTTAAAGACTCTTGATATCCTAAGCAAATCCTCTCGATTGGATATGCTCGATTATTATGCAATTGACAGTATATACAAGGCGCAAAACGGCATGGAAGGGATTTCGGAGTTAGTGAAGGTTACTCCAGATTATTTGGAGGTGAAGATCACTCCCGTCACCACTATGCAGATTCTAATGCTTCGAGCAAAGAAAGAGCCGGCAGCTGCTGTTTTATACACGATCGGAGGCGAGGGACAGTCGGCAGATACGGATGTAACCTTCCTTGATGAGAATATGAAGGAGCTTCCTCGCAATAAATATCTGGAATATCCTCAAATACTCGATTTCTTTAATGTTCCCGACAAAAAAGTGAAGGAAAGGATAGAGGAGCTTGTTCCATTCCCTACGATAGAATTCGTTGCCAATCCAGATAATTTTACCCTTACCGCCAAACTGACAGTAGGTGAGTATATGGGTCAGGAAAACTACGACTACATAAAGAAATATCTTAAGCCCGAACTTCACTACCGTTGGAACGGGAAAAAATATGAGAGAGAAGTATCAAGGTAATCATTAATTATAAATGCTACATAAATTATGTGAGATAGCCGAGAAACTTAGTGTTTCTCGGCTATCTTTATATGACATCTATTTTTTAATGAAGGATTAGAACTCAGAAATTCGGCCAGATAATATAATCGTGTTAGTGCTATATTCTTGTATAAAGAAAAAGAAAGGTCTGTTAAGTAAAACTTCTTGTGGATCCTCCTCATTCGCCAAATATCCAAATTCGCCCGAACTGATAGCACTGACCGTGGTTCCTGTTTCATTCACTGTCATTGCAGTTTTTTGAGAAAACTTAATTCCTCCCTGTATTTCTTCATCAAATAGAGTAAAGGTTGTTTGGTTAGAGAGGCTATTGAGGACGTTAGAGTAGGAAAAAAATTTGGTCAAATCTACATCAGAAGTCAACGAAAATTTAGGAAAAATATATTTATGATCGGCTAATGAGAAATTCTCTCTCATTTTTTTAATTCTATCCTGTGTTAACAGTTCAAAGACTGAAATATCTGCTTGTGGATTGCGAGGGAAGAAAATATGTAATGAAAAAGCTTGGTTCCCATAAGGTAACACATAGTATAGAAAAGTTTCATCTCCACTTGAATAATCCGAAATTAATTCAGAATGCATGAATTCCACTTCTGAATCTTTTTTATGTCCATGGAAAACACCTTTTTTTGTATTTTGCGGATTGAAAGGTTCATCATGCCATTTTCCGCTAAAATTTAGACCATTGAGAATGATAGCATAGAGATTGGGCTCTAATTCGGATAGATATGACGTAATCTGGTTATTAGAAATCCTACTGCCCCATTCATTTATATTATTTAAAGTTTCAGTATTTTCTAAGGAAAAATTTGATTGGTGTATTTGACCATTAAAATAGTTTTCAAAAATGGTAGTAAAAGTAGGGGTTAGGTTTTTAACCAAACCATTGTTATACCATAAGGAGTTGGCAATAGTTAAGGTCGCAGTGTTGTCTGCAAGAGGCAGAGTTTCTAAAAGGAGTTTATTTAAAGAAAGGAGGGAGGATAGATCTGAAACGTTTAGGTATTCAACAATTTGTTGTGCACCCTTGTTATCCACTGCGTTAGCAACCATGCTGAGAATGGAGACTGTGCTAACCGGTGAGCAGATCACATTTTGTCCCTTACTTTTCATATCTGAATCTATAAATTTACACATGTCGGTGGTAAATTTAATATTAAAGGGTTCAAGTTGAGCCAATGTGTTTTGTTGCTCTGCTGTGAGGGTGATTTCTTTTCTCTCTTTTGTTACATTTGAAGAAGTCTCCTCCGCAATTGGTTCTTGAGGGAGTTCAGGAAGGTCGTTTACTTGTGATGAACAAGAAACAAAAATAGCAGTGATCGCAATGTTTAGAATGAAAGAGTTTATTAAACTCCTTTTCTTTTTAATAGTTTTCATAGTGAGTAGGATAAATTGTGAAAAAATTATTTTTTTGGAAGGAAGATATGTTTGTTGATATCAAAGTTATATTTTCCGACTGGCCATGCTCCAGTAATGGATAAGAAAGTATCGGCATATTTGCCATTCCATCCCCAATTCATGGATACTGTTTCTTTCCTTACAAAGAATGGAAGATCGGTTTTTATATAAGCATATTTAATTATATTGCCTTGGGCATCTTTTAAATCAGCAACCCATTTATTCTCTGAGCCAGCAGGAAGAGGATCCCTTACGAGACCATATACTGATGTAAATTGCTTTTCTTCCAATTTGTATTGATCAATTAGAAAGACATGACCAACTAAAGAATCAAGGGTTGTGTTAGCTTGGTCTGCTTTTGATTGAGCCGTGGTGAAAATTGGATATCCGCTTTTTACTGTATTTTTGATAGTTGTAGTTTCAAAAGGACATATTTGATATTCACTTCCATAAATTTTCTTGAAAAAATACAAATAATCTCTTTCTCTGGTTGGAGTCGCTTTAACATCATATTGGGCGTTGAGAAGGTGTCCAATATATCCAATTAGGAGAGACGTGGTGGAGGAATTAGATTGACTTTTCTCCAAAATAATCTTTTCCCAAGGGAATTTTTGGGTCTTATCTTCTTCAAAGGTATAAGTGTGATTCTTTAAAATTGGTTTAATATAGTTTAAAGAGGGGCTTCCATCCTTACAATGGGTGGCGTAAACATATTGAGCCATGGCCACCGGACCACATCCTGCTAAAGCTGAAACATAGGAGTTTGTAACAGAATCCAATGCTAAATCGGAATAAGTATTCCATGGTGAGTTTTGTCCCCATTGTGTTGCTGTTAATTTAGAGGTCTTCTCTTCCTTACTTTTTGTCTCCTTAGTCTCAATTAGTTCCCAATGTCCCGGAGGCAAATCAGTGTCGTAATATGTTGAGTATGTTCCATCTGGGTTAAGAACCGAAACAGGATAAGCAGATAAATCTAATGTAGCTAAAGGACCCCATGAGGAATCAATGGCTTGTGGGTTAGTTTTTTTGTTTTCTGAAATGTGTTCAGCAGCTTCGGTGATTAAATGTTTTAAGGCATCCGGAAAATTTGGATCTGCAAAATTGAAAACGCCTTCTTCAGATGAGAAGGGTATCATTTCCATTGATAAATCGGCCGAATATAATTCCCAGCCCTTATCGTATTGAACAACATACATTACTGTATCGCCATTAAAAACAAATGGCGATATTGAAAACTCGGAAAGTGCACGAGTATTAAGATGAATAGAATTAAATCCATCAAAATGTTGTGCTAATACATTTATTGTGATGTTCTTCTCTATGTTGGTATTTGAAATAGTAGAAGTGTTTTCGAGTTCTATTTCCAAAAAATTACCCTCTTCCAGAGTATCGATGTCATGCGTACATGAGAGAATGACCACAAAAAGTAAAAAATAGATAAAATGTTTATATTTCATGATAGGAATAATTAGATAGTGCAAAAATAGTAATAATCTTTGATTACACAAAACTTTGTGAAAAAATTACGTAAAAATAGAGATTATAGTAATGATTTTAAAAAGGACTTTGCTAAAACGCTTAAAATGCGCTATCTTTGCGAAAAATTTCATAGAAATGGAACAACGTAAAGTAAGAGTAAGGTTTGCACCGTCGCCCACGGGTCCTCTCCATATAGGTGGAGTGCGTACGGCTTTATATAATTATCTGTTTGCACGTCAGAACGATGGCGATATGATTCTTCGCATCGAAGATACCGACAGCCGTCGTTTTGTGCCCGGCGCTGAAGAATATATCCGCGAGTCGCTTGAATGGCTCGGAATAAAATTCGATGAAGGTGAAGGATATGGGGGTGAATATGGTCCCTATAAGCAGAGCGAGCGTCGCGATATATACAGGAAATATACTCAGCAGCTCCTTGACGCTGGAAAAGCTTACATAGCTTTCGATACTCCCGAAGAATTGGAGAAAGCTCGTGCTGAAGTGCCTAATTTCCAATATGACGCCTCAACACGCGGCAAGATGCGCAATTCTCTTACCATGTCGGAAGAGGAGGTGAAGCGTCTAATTGATGAAGGGAATCAATATGTGGTTCGCTTTAAGATAGAGCCCGATGAAGATGTCGTTGTTGATGACCTTGTGCGTGGAAAGGTGACAATCAATTCCAGCATACTTGATGATAAGGTTTTATATAAAAGCGCCGACGATCTTCCCACTTACCACCTTGCCAACATTGTGGATGACCATTTGATGGAGGTGAGCCATGTGATTCGTGGAGAAGAATGGCTCCCGTCAGCCCCGTTGCATGTGCTTCTATACCGTGCCTTTGGTTGGGAAGACTCGATGCCACAGTTTGTGCATCTTCCTTTGCTTCTCAAACCCGTAGGCAACGGCAAATTGTCAAAACGCGATGGCGATAAACTCGGCTTCCCCGTATTTCCCCTCGAATGGCACGATCCTAAATCGGGAGAAATATCTTCAGGTTATCGTGAAAAAGGGTATCTTCCCGAAGCGGTTGTCAATTTCCTTGCTCTTCTTGGATGGAATCCCGGCGACGACAGCGAGCTTATGTCGATGGATGAATTGATTTCCAAGTTCTCGTTTGCCCATTGTTCCAAAGCCGGAGCGAAATTCGATTACAAGAAGGGAATCTGGTTCAACCATGAGTATCTGATGAAGAAAAGTGATGAAGAGCTATGCGAACTCTTCAA
The DNA here is from genome assembly GCA_964640375.1 of uncultured Sangeribacter sp. Classification (GTDB taxonomy): domain Bacteria; phylum Bacteroidota; class Bacteroidia; order Bacteroidales; family Muribaculaceae; genus Lepagella. Next base: position 6,101 of record CAZXGU010000111.1, read on the forward strand.
GCCAATTCTCCAGGAGAAGGGAATAGAAGGCTTCTCAGATGAATATATCGGTCGCGCACTCGGGATGGTGAAGGGTCGTGCCAATCTTGTCCCCGATCTTTGGGAGCAAGCCGACTTCTTCTTCGTTGCCCCTGAAAGCTATGCTGAAAAGGATGTAAAAAAACGCTGGAGTGAAGACACTCCTCGTATTATGGGTGAATTAGTCGAGGTGCTTAGAGGAATAGATGATATGACATCGGCCAATGCAGAAAAGATAGTTCTCGACTGGATAGCTGAAAAAGGTTATCATTTAGGAAATGTAATGAATGCCTTCCGTTTGGCAGTTGTAGGAGCATGTCGTGGCCCTCACATGTTTGATATAACAGAAATAATGCCAAAGGAGGAAGTAATAAGCCGAATAGAAAGAGCAGTCGAAAATATTAAGAAATGACCTCATTAGGTAAAATAAGAGGAGTAATGGCGGAGGCGTGCCGGCAGATGCTGGAACGCCCCCTCTATTCTTTTGGGATATCGACCTACCGGGCCGGGGTGAAACTGGCGGGATTGAAGAATGAGAAAGCGAAGAAACTTTCCGCCGGTCAGAGCGATGTTTGGAATATTCTTGATTCAAAGATTAACCCCGGCGAGCGGTATATTTGGATTCATGCCGCATCGCTTGGTGAATTTGAGCAAGGCAGGCCCTTGATAGAAATTTTAAAGAAAGAGCACCCGGAATATAAGATTTTGCTAACCTTCTTCTCTCCGTCGGGATATGAGGTAAGGAAAAATTATGATCTTGCCGATTGCGTGTGTTATCTTCCTTTCGATACGCCTAAGCGTGTGAGAAGATTCCTTGATAAGGTGAATCCGGAGATAGCAATTTTTGTAAAATATGAGTTCTGGCGCAATTACCTTGAGGAATTGAACCGACGTGAGATACCAACTTATCTTATTTCGGCAGTATTTCGCAAGGATCAATTCTTTTTTAAGAAATGGAGCGCATGGTATAGCTATTGGCTACGTTGGTACACCCGATTCTTTGTTCAGAATGAAGAAAGCCGTAGGTTGCTTAACGGTATAGGAATAACTAACGTGGATGTTTGTGGCGACACACGTTTCGATCGCGTGGCCGATATCCGTAATAAAGGCCGAGAGATTCCCTTATTGCAAAGATTCACTCATAGAGGAGAGGGCGACCACCGTCCGGTTATGATGGCCGGTAGTTCATGGCCGGCCGATGAGGAGGTATATGCCGATTGGTTTGGCAAGCATCCGGAAGTGAAGTTGGTTATTGCTCCCCATGAATTTGATGCTGAGCGGTTGCGGAGACTCAAAGCGAAGTTTGGATATGGCTGCGTATTGATGAGTGAGGCCGAGAAAGATTCTACGCTTGTTGATGATGCGAGAGTCCTTGTGATAGATTGTTTCGGACTCCTATCGTCGGCTTACGCATATTGTGATGTAGCATACGTGGGAGGAGGATTCGGTGCGGGTCTTCATAACATTAATGAAGCTGCCGTATATGATGTGCCTGTGATTTACGGTCCTAACAATGCCAAATTCATAGAGGCTCGTGAAATGGCTGAATCGGGAGGAGGTTTCCCGATTGCATCAAAAGCCGACTTTGAGAAAGCCGCAGATAAATTGCTACTTGATACGCCGGAATCGTCATCTAAACGCAAGGGACATGGTGAGCAGGCAGGCTCTTATATTCGCTCCAAACTCGGGGCAACCGAGAAAATATATCGGAAGATTTTCTCCTGAGAAGAATTAGAGAGTAAATATTACTTCACATCATAATTCATTTTCTTGGTTGTTTTCTTATTATGAGCCTTATACTTTGAGAAGGCAGATTTGAATAGGAAGCGACCTGATTTGTGACGCTTATGATAGGATTCGTAAGTGTCTTGGAGAGGATCGAAATCATCTTTATAGCAAGCGTTTGGGTCGATATAGCAATATGAGAAGTCTTCCAGAAAGGCTGAAGGTGCCTCTTGGGTCTCATCCACTTTCTTTAGCTGATCCAGATCGGGGGCTATACATGTTATGCCTCTCTTTTGAGCCTCCATTATTACGCTTCCAATTGTAGAGTCATAATTTTGAATTAGAGAGGAGAGGTCGAAATCCTTCCATTCAGAAACACCTAAATTCTGGACAGGGCGTAACTGGATAATATCCGGGAAAGCTCCCTCTTTCCATAGCGTCCAGAATTTATCACCTGAAAGATTATCCACATTTCTGGAGTTGACTGTGAAATTAACTCTTAATACAAAATCAGGAAATCTTTTCTTAACCTCACCAACGATTTTTATTAATTGCAGAAGCTTATCAAAATCAGCGCCCGGCATGAGGTATTCGTAGGTTTCTTTGTCTGTGCCATGGAGGGAGAGTGTTAATTCATTCAGTCCCACTTGGGCCAATTTCATCAGATCTGTTCGCCCGGAAGCAATCAGCTGCCCATTAGTAGTTAGGGATATATATGGAATACCGGCTTTTTCCCCACGCTTCACTATGTCAATAAGATGAGGATAAAGTGTTGGTTCGGCGCCACATCCAATCTGGAGTTTCATGGCGCGGTGGAAAAGGGCCTTATCCACTTGTTCCAATCGGGCATTCGAGATCATCCCTTTCATAGAATTCCTCTTCTCCTTGTCGCTGAAATAACACATTCGGCAGCTGAGATTGCAAGAGAGAATCGGGTCAAAGAAAATGCCAAGAGTTCTCTTCCCGGTAATGTGCATTGCCCAAAGCCCCAATATCTTGATAGGCTGAGGCAGACGTTTCCCCGCAGCTAATTTTAATAAATTATAAATATTCATGGGTGTTCAGGTTACTTATTCTTTCTTTCCCTACAATAGGCTAATTCGGGATGCTCTTCAAGGGTAAAGTTAAAGAAATCATCGTATGGTTTGAGAATCTTGCAAAGAGAAATAATACGGTCCACAATCCCCTTGGAGCAGAATTCGCGGTCGGATATATGAGAGGCCACGGTGAAACTGCGCGGTTTCAAGAGCTCAATATGTTCCCAGTCTTTGGGAAATCCCTTAGGAGCAGTCTTTAACGGCTCAGTCCAATAAGGCTTGAAATGAGCAGCAAACTCGGGGTTCTCCATTATTTCAAGATACTCCTCAATATTGTTATATATTTCACTCCGGTATTCTTTCAAAAGGGGCGAGGGGGGATACCAAGCACCGCCGCACACCATACATTCTCCGGGTTCGATATGAATATAATATCCGCAAAACTCACTCTTTTTACCTCCATGAGGATTAATGTAAATTCCGATATGGGTTTTATAAGGAGTTTTGTCAGCGGAGAAACGAGTGTCGCGGTAGATTCTATAAAGACAGTCGGCAGGAGAGAGACGCGAAGCTTCCGGATCAACCTCGATGAGCCGATTGATGAGAGTGGCAGTGAAGGCTTCGATATTAGCTTTCACTTTCTGGTATTCATCTTTATGAGCATTAAACCATTCGCGGTTATTGTGGGCTGACAGTTCTTTAAGGAAATTTATAGTATTTTTCATTGTTCGGTTATTAAAAAGATTTTCTCTTCATCTGAGGGAGAAATAAAAGATATGCTTAATACATATCATAATTTGTAGAGGTGACTTGAAATTCGGTTCGTCGGTTGATTTGGTCGGCCGCTTCCTTATCCTCCTCAGAAAGAGTCTCAATAAAAGCCTCATCGAGCACAGTGTCTTCAGGGAATTGCGGATATTCGCGGTTGATGCGTTTGGTCACCTTCTTAGGTACAGTTTCGCCATACCCCTTCCATGTGAGTCGGTCGGCGCTAATGCCGGCAGCCACTAAATAATCCACCACGCTTTTTGCCCGGCGGTTAGAGAGGCCGATATTGTATTCGTCGCTACCTTTCCGGTCGGTGTGTGCCCCCATCTCAATGGTGACGTTAGGATTATCTCGCAACATCTGTGCCATCTCGTCGAGAGCCTCCTTCGATTCAGGGCGAAGAGTGGCTTTGTCGAAGTCGTAAAAGATATTTTCCACCACTTGCGGTTTGTGAATGGCCGCAAGGATAAAATCCATTTTATAATCGGCATCTTCTTTCTCCATATCTCATTCAAATTCCTGCTTCACATTCTGATAGCCGTTTTCTCCAGCCATCATTACATATTTCACGCCACGTTCGAG
>CAZXGU010000112.1:0-9746 GCA_964640375.1 uncultured Sangeribacter sp.
GAGAAAGGTTTTATTCGTGCGGAGGTGATCAAATATGACGATTATGTCTCTCTTGGCTCGGAAGCTGCGGTAAAAGAAGCCGGAAAAATGGGTGTCGAGGGTAAGGAATATGTTGTGCAGGATGGTGATATCATGCACTTCAGATTTAATGTCTGACTTCCGGTGTCCGACCCTCTGAACAACAGATCCTAAAAGCTAAGAAAAATGAATCAATTACCATTACGTGTCGCTATACAAGGGATTCGCGGCTGCTTTCACGACGCAGCCGCAAATTCCTATTTTAGCAAATCGGGGAAGGAAGTGGAGACGCTGGAATGTGATTCCTTTCATGAGCTTTTTGAGCGCATGGAGACCGATGCTTCGCTTCTTGGCATTGTGGCTATCGAGAACACTATTGCCGGCTCCCTGCTCCAGAATCATGAATTGCTGCGACAGAGCAACCTTCAGGTTGTGGGCGAGGAGAAGATGCGCATCTCGCATGTGCTTTGCGCTCTGGAAGGAGAAAAGATTGAGGAGCTCACGGAGGTGAATTCTCATCCCATGGCGCTGATGCAATGCGAGCAATTTCTTCGCCGACATCCCAATCTAAGGATGGTTGAGAAATTCGACACCGCCGGAGCGGCACGGGATATAGCGGCCGGGAGGATAAAAGGGCATGCGGCAGTGTGCGGTGAATATGCTGCCAATCTTTACGGGATGAATATTCTCGAACGCGGAATTGAAACCAACAAAAGAAACTTCACCCGTTTTCTCATCTTGGCCGATGCCCTTACTGCTTCCGACCTCAAACCTCGGAAGGAGGAGCTTGACAAAGCCTCATTGGTGTTCACTTTGCCCCACACTCAAGGGGCTCTCTCAAAAGTGCTCACCATTTTCTCCTTTTATGATATAAATCTTTCCAAAATCCAATCATTACCCATAGTCGGAAGAGAATGGGAATATCGTTTCTATGTGGATCTGACCTTCGACTCCTACGTGCGTTACCGTCAAGCCATAGATGCAGTTCGCCCTCTTCTTAACGACCTTAAAATACTCGGAGAATATGTCGAATGTAAAGACTTCAAACATTGAAAGCCCTAAAGTTTCTCCTGCGCGGAGGGTGAGCAACGTGGAAGAATATTATTTCTCGCGTAAGCTTCGCGAAGTGGCGGAGATGAATTCCAGGGGTCTCGACGTGATTTCACTCGGAATCGGCGGCCCCGACCTTCCGCCGGCTGAGGAGGTGATAGAGACGCTCTGCGAGGCTGCCCATAATCCCAAAAACCACAGCTACCAGACATATACCGGCATTCCGGAGCTCCGCGAAGCTTTTACGCGTTGGTATGAACGTTACTATGGCGTCGAGCTCAATCCGGATTGTGAGATTCTTCCGCTCATCGGCTCTAAGGAGGGGATAATGCATATAACGATGGCTTTCGTCAATCCCGGCGACAGCGTGCTCGTGCCTGATCCCGGCTATCCCACTTATAGCTCTGTGAGCAAATTAGCCGGGGCCAACCTCATCAATTACAGTCTCGATCCCGAAAAAGGGTGGCAACCCGACTTCAAGGCGTTGGAAGAGTTGCCTGAAGTGAAGGAGGGGAAGGTGAAGCTGATGTGGATGAATTATCCCAACATGCCCACTGGAGCGCCTGCAACCCGCGAATTGTTCGAGAAGGCTGTGGATTTCGGTCGGCGCCACGGCATAGTGATTGTAAACGATAACCCATACTCCTTCATCCTCAAGCCCGAGGGAAGCAAGTCTTTGAGCATCCTGAGCATAGAGGGCGCCCGAGAGATCTGTATAGAGATGAACTCCCTTTCCAAGAGTCATAACATGGCGGGGTGGCGCGTGGCAATGCTGGCAACAAATCCGGAGTTTGTGAGCTGGATTCTTCGTGTCAAATCCAATATCGATTCAGGTCAGTTCCGCCCCGTGATGTTGGCTGCCGCCAAAGCTCTCTCTTTAGGCGATGATTGGTATGCGCGTCTGAATGCGGTCTATGCGCGGCGTCGGGAAGTGGCAGAGGAGATAATGGATCTGTTGGGATGTCGCTTCGACAAATCGCAGCGGGGTCTTTTCCTATGGGGGCGTATCCCTGAAGAGGAGAAATCTTCCGAGGCTATGGCCGACCGGCTGCTCTATGATTGCAGGGTGTTCGTCACTCCGGGCTTCATCTTCGGTAAAGGGGGCGACCGCTATATACGCATCTCCCTTTGTGCCACGGAGGATAATCTCCGACGCGCCTTTGAAAGAATAGAAGAGAATAATAAAAAGGATAACGATTAAGATTGAAATAATAAGCTATGTACACTCAAGAACTATTACCGGGTCTCGACCCGAAGAAACCCCTGATAATTTGCGGTCCCTGCAGCGCGGAGACCGAGGAGCAGGTGCTCAACACTGCTCGTCAGCTTGCTGGATACGGAGCGAAAGTGTTTCGTGCAGGAATATGGAAACCACGCACAAAGCCGGGGGGCTTTGAAGGCGTAGGAGTGGAAGGCCTTCCCTGGCTTCAGAAGGTGAAGGAGGAAACAGGGATGTATGTTTCCACAGAGGTTGCAACAAAAGCTCATGTGGAGGCTGCTCTCGAAGCTGGTGTGGATCTGCTCTGGATTGGAGCGCGCACTGCGGCCAATCCATTTGCTATGCAAGAGATTGCCGACACATTGGCCGCAAACGGAAAGGATGTGCCGGTGTTGGTGAAAAACCCTGTTAATCCCGACCTCGAACTCTGGATCGGTGCCATTCAGCGAATCCAGAATGCTGGCGTGAAGCGCGTGGGGGCTATCCATCGCGGTTTCTCCTCCTACGGTAAGCATCTCTACCGCAACATGCCCCAATGGCATATACCTATCGAGTTGGGCCGACGCATGCCGGGTATTCCTATCATTTGCGACCCGAGCCATATCGGGGGCAAACGTGAACTTATCGCGCCTCTCTCGCAGCAGGCTTTTGATATGGGCTTCGACGGCCTTATCATCGAGAGCCATTGCAATCCGGATGAGGCATGGAGCGATGCAGCTCAGCAGGTCACTCCTGAGGTGCTCAACCTTATTGTCAATTCGCTCGTGCCTCTCAATGGAGCTAAGCCGGATAGCACCGAATCGCTTACCCTTCTTCGTCAGGAGATTGATCGTATCGACAATGAGCTTGTGGATATGCTTGGCAAGAGGATGAGGATTTGCCGTGAAATAGGCCAGTATAAGAAGGAACATGGCATGAAGGTGGTGCAGGGTGCCCGCTATAGCGATATGATGAAGAGCCGTGAGGATCTTGCTCGCGAGATGGAAATGAGCGAGGAGTTCATACGCCGCGTCTATTCGGCTATACATGAGGAATCGGTGCGCCAGCAGATTGAAATGTTCAAGAAGCCTGTTTCCGATCGAAAGTAACTTTGTGCCGATAAATTAAAGGATTATTTATGAGGATATTGATATTGGGTGCGGGAAAGATGGGATCGTTTTTTTGCGATCTTCTATCGTTCGATCATGATGTTGCCATATATGATTACGACCCCAAGAGATTGAGGTTTACATATAATGCCCGGCGTTTCACGGATTTGAAGGAGGTAAGCGATTTCGCTCCTGAGTTGGTGATCAATGCTGCGACGGTGAAATACACTTTGCAGGCCTTTGAGGCTGTAATGCCATATCTGCCGCCAACCACTATCCTGAGCGATATAGCGTCGGTAAAGACCGGTTTGCCGGAATTTTATGAGAAGGCGGGACATCCTTTCGTTTCGACCCACCCGATGTTTGGCCCCACTTTCGCCAGTTTGTCGAATCTGAGCGAGGAGAATGCCATTATCATCAAGGAGGGGGATTATTTGGGGAAGGTGTTTTTCCGCGACCTTTACAATCGTCTGCATCTGCATATCGAGGAATATACCTTTGAGGAGCATGACACCACAATAGCTTATTCTCTTTCTATTCCCTTTGCCTCGACATTGGTATTTGCCGGAGTGATGAAGCATCAGGATGCACCTGGCACAACGTTCAAGCGCCACATGGCCATTGCCCGCGGGCTGATGGGGGAGGACGATTATCTACTTTCAGAGATACTCTTCAATCCCAACACCTCCGAGCAATTGGAAAAGATACGCACCCAGTTGGCCGAGCTGCGCGACATCGTGGATCATCGCGACAGCGACCGCATGAAATCCTACCTCGAAAGGGTAAGAAAGAATCTACAGTAAGGAGAAGAGAACCCTTACCGACGGAGTAGCTCCTTATTAGTGCACATCATTAGAAGCACATTCTTACTTAGTAGCATATTCTTACTTAGTAGCACCTTCTTACTTAGTAGCACCTTCTTACTTAGTAGCACCTTCTTACTTAGTAGCATATTCTTACTTAGTAGCATATTCTTACTTAGTAGCGTATTCTTACTTAGTAGCATATTCTTACTTAGTAGCATATTCTTTCTTAGTAGCATATTCTTACTTAGTAGCATATTCTTACCGACGGAGTCGGTTACATCATTCTTAACCCCGGGTTGGCGACCATAGGAAGCCTACCCGGGGCTCTTAATATACCACCACTCCCATCAACCGACTGAGTCGGTTGCATTATTTCCTCTTCTGATTTCATACACTTTTCGATTTACTTCTGTACCTTTCCGTCAATTCTGTGGCATCGCACAGTGATAAATGGTCCGTGCCTGCCCCTCTTTCCTTTCGAGCTTAATCGACAATCTAAATAATTTAAATGCCTCTTGTGGTTTAAAAATCCATAAATTACAGGTTAATTTTTTGCTCACAGAATTAAAAAGAACCGTCACTGAGGGTTCGCAGAACTTTTCCTTTTCTCTCATATTCTTTTCCTGGAACTAAAAACTGACGTTTTTGGAATCATCACAAAACGATAATGCATTTGAGAAACTTTCTGAGATTTTTCCAAAAGCGCAGCTTTTAGTTTGCTCCTAATCCAATATTTTAGTTTGCTCATAATCCAATATTATAGTTTGCTCATAAATAAAAATAAGAGTTCTGCGAACGTACTGGGAAGGTTCTTTTCCCTTCTGCGAGCACCCTCTAAACTTATTTTCCTGGCGCAGATATTCGGGGATTTGGCAGATCTGACGGAGATTTTATAAAGGTGTATGGATTTCAGCAGAGGGGCTCCGGGAGCCTGCACAGACGGATAGCACTCCCGGCGGTAATTACTTTTTCATCGTCTCGGGTACTATGTGTATGAAGGTATTGATGGTTGCATTATCCATCTGCTAAGAGCGACAGCTCCTTGGTCTGCCCACATCCCAACAAACTGATAGCTATAAAAATCTGCTCAATCTGCGATTACATCTGCGTCTGGAGAAAAACTAAGAGAAAAGGAGAAAAAAGTCAGTGGCATTCTGGCGATTCTGTGGCATCGCGCAGCGATAAATGGTCCGCGCTTGTGAGTCATTCCCTTCTTGGCGTTATCTTCTAAGGGTATATGGAAAGACTTACGAGCACGAAATTGGTCGCAAGCCCCCTGGCCCACCGAAAAGGACGGAAAGGCACAGAAATATTTGAAGGGTATGTATTTTAGTAGATGGGTTTTGGGAGTCTCAGCTGACAATACTGCCCCCCCTTCGCAGAGGAAAGGATAAAGATATGTTGTTTTTGTAATATATTTATATTATCTTTACAACCAAAAGTAATATTACTATGGATATAGCAATAAAGAAAAATCATAGCTTTCGTCTTTCTATAGAACTTATAGAGAGGCTAAAGAAATTAGCGAAAAGAGAAAATCGGAGTCTTAACAATTATGTGGAAACTGTTTTGCTGGAGGCAGCTTTAAATGAGCCTAATTCTGTAACATTGGCGGCAATGAAGGAAGCTGAAAGCGGCGCGTTGCACGATGTGCCCGAGCTTGATATGTCTTCAATCGAGGCAATGGAAAAATCGATGGGGTTATGAAAAAACTTAAACCATCCACGCAGTATAAAAAAGATTATAAGCGATTCCGTAATAATCCAAAGAAGGTGAAGAAGCTTTTTAAAATTCTTGAATTGCTTCGAAATGAACAGCCTATACCGGAGGAGCATCGTCCCCACTCATTGACTGGAAATTATGCAGGACACATGGAATGCCATATAGAGGGAGACTTCCTGTTAATTTGGTATGATCCGGATACGGATGAAATAAGTTTGGTTCGTTTAGGTTCACATTCGGAGTTATTTGGGTAGTTAATTCAAAATAAAAATAGTTCGCATACTTAGTTTGAAGCTAAATATGCGAACTATTTCTATATCTCACAGTTGTTTTTGATTCTCAGAGCGAGTTTAGATTAATCTTCGATAGGAATAACTCCTCGGACGTAAACTTGTGAGTCGGGGGTATAGAGAGAACCATAATCAGAATAGCTAGATGACATCATATTAATAGTATAATATTTTCCGGATGTGTTTTTAGCTCCGGTAAGATAGTAATACTGGTTTAACTTGGACCCACCGAATTTGGAAATCGCAGATTGAATTTGATGACGATTTAAGCTGATGATTTTTGCTTGAGCCTCCGTTGGGAGCTGATCTTTGTAAAAAGAGATTGCCATGTCAATTGTTAAGGTATTTAATTGTTCATCCTGAAGTTTGATAATAAACTTTTCACCATGGAAGAATACGGCAATACCCTCTACTTCATCGTATGCACTCAAATCTTCTGAGGGGTCAGAAATATAATAACGTTTGCCATCTTTTTTGACTGCCAATGTTAAATCTCGCTCATCTTTCCATTGTATGGGACCTCCTTTTTCAAGAGGAACTACACCTCTTAGGTAGCCACCGGAAGAATAATCTAAGTTTCCTCCGTCTTCCCTTCTTAAATTTATACAATAGTTTGAGGTACTATTATATGGAGTTTTAGTTAAATAGTACATATTCGACATAGAGGTATCTCCAGAATAATAATTAAATCTTTCCCAACCTAAACTATATAATGCAGAATTGATTTCAGGATAGCGGGCACTGATTATAGAGGCCTGAACTTTATTCGGGAGAAGTTCGGAATAATATTTCATAGCATTGTCAACATATATCCAATACCCCGAATATAACAGCTCCTGCGAAATAATAAAGTCTCCTAAATTGGAGAGGACTACCAATCCTTCTACCACCGCATCCTTCAGATTGGCTTTCTTATACTGCTCCGGAGTGAGGTAATAACGAGTGCCATTCTTAAATATAGCCACGCTGAGGTCTTTGGGTGTGGCGGAATAAACAGTGTCGTCCACCTTACCACCTGATTCGCTCACCGCGCTGTGGAGAGTATTGATAAAGTCGTTGGCATTGCTCTGGGCCTTCTCAAAATCGCCTGCAAGTGAGCTTGAACAGTCGAGAACAAGCATCACCACCGCCGAGCTACGTTTGGTGACGATATCAGAGTTTTCTGTCTTGTCAAACTCAGAGTTGATCTGCCATGAAGAATTGGAAGTGATGAAGGTCCATTCATCGGTGAATTCACTGCGGATAAGCACATTGTTATCGGTATGCACATCCTCGAAAGTGAACGTTACGAATATATCCTCCACCGTTCCCTGGATCTTCTCACCCGAAGAGGATTCAAGACCATGATAAGTCACCTCCTCAAGAGAACGTTCCTTAAGGTTAAACTTACCCTCGATATATAATTCCGATTGATTAGCATCTCCAACGTTGTCGAATGTGAATCTCACGCGAGTACCGTTTGAAACGCCCGGCATCTTCAAGTTGATTGTCTGCACATAGTTGCTTTCTGAAAGCCGCTCCGCAATCTCCTTGAATTTTGCATTTACTTCCGACATAGAGGAAACCTCCATAGCATTCTTGGAAGAAGAGGCCAGTTTCTGAAGATTATTACGGAACATTTCAGTGTCTGACACATCATTACCCTTAATACCGATAGAGTAGGCAGTGATGCTTTTGCCTGCCACCTTCTCAGTCAGTATTCGTTGATTAAGGGCGTCAAGATACTCCATATCATCTTCATAAGGCACATCCTTCATCATTGAGCCCTGGTCGAGACCATCGGTAAAGGTAACGATGGCTGCTGTGGTGATATTTTCCGGCAATTCGGCGGCCTCTAAGTTATTGAGTGCCTGATCCACGGAATAGTAGAGGAGGGTTCCATTTTTCATTGTCAGGTTGTTTACAAATGTATGAAACCCTCCTACTGAAGAATCTGTAAGTTGGAGGATAGGATAGTCGCTGATTTGCTGATTGAAAGAGGAGATGCCGAGATATATTCCGTCGTTGAGGCCAGAACCGGCAATTGTGGTTGTAGCGGTCTGGGTGTATCCACTCTCCATATCTCCTACAATGGCTTTCACACGGTAATAATTGGCACCGCTGAAAGGCTCTTTATCGGTATAAGAATTTTCAGTCAGGTTTGAGGCTATAAGCGAGAAATTGACGTTGTCGGGAGAACGATATACATTGTAGGTGGCTCCCTCTACCTGATTCCATACAATCGTGATTTCATCTCCGGAGATTGTAGCGTTAATATTTTCGGGAGCTGAGATAAGGTCGTTGATTTCAATATAATCGATATCCGATACCTTATATTCGTGAAGCACTTCCCCCTGGCGGAAAATCTGAATCACTTTTTCCTGATTGGCAGCTGCAAGGAGGGTGATAAGGGAGACAAGCCCGAATATAAGGCCTGATTTAATATGTAGTTTTCGATGTTTCATTTTAGATTAGTTTTGAATAAATTTTAAGGTAAGTTTGTGAATGCCGTCGGTAGCGATGGCTATGTAGGTGCCGGCGACGAGTGATGGGAACGAAATGGTGGCGCCACCTTCCACCTTGCAGGAGTGGAGGAGGCTTCCTTTCATGTCGAAGAGGCCGACGCTATAAAGATTATTCTCGCTGTCTTGAATCAGCAAGGAATTAATCTCTTTGAGATAGACGAGAGACGCTTCGGCATCGTTGGCGATTTCTTCGATACCTGTGGGTAACGGATTGGCATTCTTGATCTCAAGATGATGAAAAAGGGAGTAAAGGAGTTCGATTTCCTCTTCATCAGGGTTCGATGAAGAGCTCAATTTTAAAGAGTTGTCTCCGAAGGTGATTCGATTAAGTTTTGAGAGGTCGATCACTTGCTCATCCGGTGAACCTCCTGAGAAGACAAGGCAGGGCACGTGTTCTTGGGCTCCTGAAGGCCGGCTCAAACAGAGTAGTGCTATCAAAATGGAACCGGCGCGAATAGTAATTTTATTTCTCATGGAAAACAGCGGCTTTCGGAATCCCTGCGAAAGCGATAGGTTGGAACATAAGAAAAGCGTGGATTCTTATTTACCCGTTCCACTTATAGAGGCTTCTCGCATTGCCCGATACCATAGAACGAGTAACACATAGAAGCCCACGCTGATATATGTAAAGATTGACGTTCGACAGCTTGGAATGCTCCGAAAGCTGCGGATAGCCTTAGTTTACATACAGGAAGGGCGTCTATCTGCCACCCCGTTCTTGATGGTAACTGAAATTTTGCGAGAATTTCTATAAGTCAAGAACAAAGCGCAAATAACGCTTATCATTAAATTTATTCACCCACCCTCAGAATCCCTCTGGACTTCTATGTGGGTTCGGCAGCAAAGTTATCAAATAAATCTTTTATTTCAAAATCTGTCGTCTCTTTTTCTTTAATTAGAACCCTCTAAATAGTTTATTAATTCGTCAGCAGGCATAATATCCATTTTGGAGAAAGCAGTCAGTTTCTTACCTAAATCCTTAAAGGATGCCCCAACATGGTAGATGGTATCGTCTATTATAAGAAAACGGTCATGCGCCCTGCGGAATA
>CAZXGU010000113.1:0-9746 GCA_964640375.1 uncultured Sangeribacter sp.
AGTTCACGGCATATAAAGTTCAGCTTGCCTCGCTGCCCGACGGGCACCATGAGCAAGACTTCGAGATAGGCACCGAGTTCTTCAAGAATATGGAGAACCGCGATATCATCTCGTCAGACATCATGGTTCATCTCGACCTGGTGAAGAAAAATGATCTTTACGATTGCACCTTCACCGTAAAAGGGATGCTCCAAATTCCCTGCGACCGCTGTCTCGACCCCCTCGACCATGAGGTGGATACAGAATATCATGTGGTGGTGAAATATGGGGACAACTACGATGACGGAGCCGACAATCTGCTCACCATCCCCTACAGCAACAGCTATCTGAATGTTGCTTATATCCTCAACGACACCATCCTTCTGACCATCCCGATGCGTCATGTCCACCCCTTAGGGAAATGCAACCGCGCCATGGCGGCTGCCCTTAACAAACACCGCACACCCGGAGGCGAGGATGAAGACATGACTGTTTCGCTCGACGACATTGATGCCGAGATAGCTGAAGACAGTCAGGATTGACACCAAACAAGATTATAGATAACTAATTGATATAAAACAACAAATTAAATAAATAGAGAAATGGCACATCCTAAACGCAGACAATCTCACACCCGTACCGCCAAACGTCGTACGCACGATAAGGCTCTCATTCCCACACTCGCTATCTGTCCCAACTGTGGCGCATGGCATGTGTTCCACAAGATTTGTCCCGAATGTGGCTACTATCGTGGCAAGCTTGTTATCGAGAAAGCCGAAGTCTAAGACTCCGTCTGTAGATATTTTGTGTTTCCCCGGAATATGATCATATATTCCGGTGAAACCTTTTTTAACACCAGGCAAGCGACTATCTTGATGTGGCTTGCTATCGGTTTAATTTGAAAACCCATATATTGAAATGCCAAACGCAAAAATAAGCGGTATCGCTTCTTTCGTCCCCGATGATATCCTCGACAACGATATGCTGTCGAAGATGGTCGATACCAACGACGAATGGATCACCACGCGCGTTGGTATCAAGGAACGCCGAATCCTGAAGGATCCTTCCAAAGGCTCCAGCTTCCTCGGTATCCAAGCCGTGAACCGTCTGCTCGACGAGTATGGCGTGGCTAAGGAGGATATAGATTTGGTGATCTGTGCCACCTCCAACCCCGATTACCGCTTCCCATCAACTGCTTCGGTGATTACCCACGAATGCGGACTCAAGAATGCCTATGCCTACGATATCCAGGCTGCTTGCGCCGGATTTATCGTGACCATGCAGGCTGCCAGAGCTTATATCGAAGCGGGATTATATAAGAAAATTATCGTGGTCGCTGCCGAAAAGATGTCGAGCATGACCGATTATGAAGATCGCGCCACATGCCCCCTCTTCGGCGACGCTGCAGCCGCTGTGCTCGTGGAGCCAACCGATGAGAATGTCGGGGTCATCGACGGCGAGTTTCATGTTGACGGCTCTGGCCTGAGCAACCTCCTCATGAAGGCAGGCGGTTCTGTGCTCCCCGCCTCTCACGAAACTGTCGATGCACGCGAGCATTACATCTATCAGGAAGGCCGGGTGGTGTATAAGAACGCTGTGTTCGATATGCTCTCCTCTTCCAAATCTATAATGAAGAAGAATGGACTTGATGCCGACTCAATCGACTGGTTCGTGCCTCATCAGGCCAACCTGCGAATCATCGAGGCTGTGGGCGGACGCATCAAGATTCCCGATGAGAAAGTGCTTGTGAATATCCAGCATTACGGCAACACCTCGGCTGCCTCAATCCCCTTGTGTCTTGACGAATACAAGAATAAGCTCAAGAAAGGCGACAAGATCATCATGACCGCCTTCGGAGCCGGCTTCACCTGGGGTGCGATGTATCTCATCTGGGCTATCGATCCGAAATAAACTTATTCTCCTCCAATATAAAAGGCAGCCATCCGGTTGCCTTTTTCTTTTGCCCTCAGAAAGAGTGTTTACTGTCAATAAATAAAAATGGCAAATTTTATTTATTGTCAATAAACAAAAATGAAGGATTTTGTTTATTAGTAATAAATAAATTTATATCTTTGTGGCAAACTAACTATCGAAGATGAATATTGAAACTCTAAAAGCCATTATAATCGAGGGGCAGGAGATGCTCGAGGAGATTGAAGCAGTGCCCCGAAGTTTTACATTCGAAGAACATGCCCGTTATGTTTTTGTCGGAGTGAGACAGGCCGGCAAATCATATATGCTTTATCTACGCGCCAAACAACTTCTTGCCCAAGGCCGGAGCCGCAAAGAGATGCTCTTTATAAATTTCGACGACGAGCGATTAATAGGGTTTCAAGCCTCCGACTTCGATTCCATCCTAAAGGCCTACGCCTCGATGTTCGACTATCGTCCTATTCTCTTTTTAGACGAAATCCAGAATGTGGAGGGATGGGAACATTTTGCGCGCCGTCTGGCAAACCAAAAATATATGGTGTATATCACTGGAAGCAACGCCAAGATGTTGAGCAAGGAGATAGCCACGCGTCTGGGTGCTCGCTTTATCGAACAATATGTGACTCCTTATTCTTTTATTGAATTCTTACGCGCTCACGACATAACGCTTGAAAAAGATTGGTATTATGGCAAACAACGATCGGAAGTGGAGCGCCGACTGACAGATTACTTCAATTGGGGAGGTTTTCCAGAGGTGAATCTCTATGTGAATAAACGTCATTGGCTAAATGAACTATACGAAAAGATAATATTGGGTGACATCATCCAACGCAACTCGATAAAGAATGAGCCGGCGTTGCGATTGTGTGTAAAGAGATTGGCTGAAAATATCAAGACTCCCACTTCCCTTAACCGCCTCGCCGGAATGGTTAAAGCGGCCGGAGCTAACACCACGCCTGCCTCCGTGGCAGATTATGTGCGCTTCTGCGAAGAGGCCTGCATGCTTTTCCCTTTAGAGAACTATGCCTCAAAGTTTGCCGAGCGCAACACAGTGAAGAAACACTATTTCATCGACAATGGACTCCTCAATATTTTCCTGACCGATAGCGAAACCTCTCTATTGGAAAACCTATGTGCCGTTGCTCTTTTCAGAAAAAGCATAAGAGATGACAGGTTTAAGACATATTTCTACAATAAGGAAGTGGAGATAGATTTTTATCTTCCCAAAATCGGACGAGCTATTCAGGCATCCTATAGCATAAAAGAGAGTGGAACAATGGAAAGAGAAGTCAAAGCCTTGGTCGCTTTCCATAAACTCTACGGGCTTAAAGAAGCTGAGATTGTGACTTACTCTGAAGAAGATACAATTAACCGTGATGAGTTGACCATACGCGTTGTTCCCCTTGCCAAATGGTTGATTGAGATGGAACGCAGCTATGAGGAAATAGAATTTGAACATTGATCGGCCTTGGGTGTTTCTATATAAGAGAGGCGTCTAATCTGTCCTCTGATCAGCAATTATGGAAGAAACTAATATTACTAATGCAGAACACACCGAAAATGGCCACCGCGCCGGCTTCGTTAATATTGTAGGAAACCCAAATGTAGGCAAATCAACCCTTATGAACGACCTTGTGGGCGAGAGAATTTCTATCATCACCTCCAAGGCGCAGACCACTCGTCATCGCATAATGGGTATTGTCAACACTCCCGAATATCAGATTGTATATTCTGACACCCCGGGTGTGCTCAAACCAAAATATAAACTCCAGGAGTCAATGCTGGAGTTCTCTGAAGGCGCCCTCACGGATGCCGATATTCTTCTTTATGTCACCGATGTGGTGGAAGACCCCGAAAAGAATAAAGACTTCCTCGACCGCGTGGCTAAAGAGACTATCCCTGTCCTTTTGGTTATCAACAAAGTGGACCTCCTTAAGGATAATGCCCAACTCGAAGCTCTTGTTGACGCATGGCATAAACGTCTGCCCAATGCAGAGATTTTCCCCACAAGCGCAACGGAAAACTTCAACGTTCAGAATCTTAAAGACCGTATCGTAGAGCTTCTTCCCCCGTCGCCTCCATTCTTCGGCAAGGATGCTCTGACCGACAAACCGGCCCGCTTCTTCGTGACTGAAATCATTCGCGAAAAACTTCTTTTGAACTATGATAAAGAGATTCCTTATAGCACCGAGGTGCTCGTAGAGAAATTCGAGGAGAAGGAAAACTCAATCCATATCATGACGGTGATATATGTGGAGAGAGATTCTCAGAAGGGAATCATCATCGGTAAAGGCGGTGAGAAGATAAAGAAAGTCGGTATCGAATCGCGTCTTGACATTGAAAAATTCTTCGGCAAGAAGGTTCACCTTGAAATCTTCGTCAAGGTGGAGAAGGATTGGAGAAACCGAGAAAACAAGCTTCGACAA
Source organism: uncultured Sangeribacter sp. (assembly GCA_964640375.1). GTDB lineage: Bacteria > Bacteroidota > Bacteroidia > Bacteroidales > Muribaculaceae > Lepagella. The sequence continues at coordinate 4,338 of CAZXGU010000113.1, forward strand.
TTCGGATATATAGAATAAAAAATGCGACGACGCTCCCCTGGAACGTCCGCCAAAATATCATAAACCGTAGGGACGCTCCCCAGGAGCGTCCGCTACCATATTATAAACAAGGCTTCCGGCTTCTTTATTTACAGAACCTGGAGGGGACCTAAATCAATAAATTATGAGCAAATTAATTGCAATAGTAGGGCGTCCTAATGTGGGAAAATCAACGCTCTTTAACCGACTCACACAAAGCCGGAAGGCAATTGTTGACGACACTGCCGGCACCACGCGCGACCGCCAGTATGGCAAGGTTGACTGGTGTGGACAGGAGTTTTCAATCGTCGATACCGGCGGTTGGGTGGTGAATTCCGACGATATCTTCGAGGAGGAAATCAATAAGCAGGTGGAAATAGCGATTGAAGAGGCCGACGTGATTCTCTTCGTGGTGGATGCTTCCACAGGGCCGACAGATCTTGACGATAAGGTGGCAGCTATCCTTCGCCGCTCGAAGAAACCGGTGATTGTGGTGGCCAATAAGGAAGACCGTGGTGATGCCCGATTCAATATCCCGGAGTTCTATAAGTTGGGATTGGGCGACCCGATCGGTGTTTCCTCTGCCAACGGTTCGGGCACCGGCGAACTGCTCGATGAGATCGTGAAAGATATGCCTGAAAAGGATAATGATGATGAAACGGAGGAGAACATAGCCAAGTTTGCTATCGTGGGGCGTCCGAATGCAGGTAAGTCTTCCCTTATCAATGCTTTTATCGGTGAGGAACGTCACATAGTGACCGACATTGCCGGCACAACCCGCGATTCAATTTATCATCGCTATAATAAATTTGGATTCGATTTCTATCTTGTCGATACGGCTGGTATCCGCAAGAAACAGAAAGTGAATGAGGATATCGAGTATTATTCCGTGATTCGTTCGATTCGAGCCATTGAGGCCTCGGATGTGTGCATCTTAATGATTGATGCAACTCGTGGAATCGAGGGTCAGGATGCCAATATTTTCTCTCTTATTCAGAAGAATAAGAAAGGATTGGTGGTATGCGTGAATAAATGGGATATTGTTGAAGACAAGAGTCTGAATGCCCAAAAGCGTTTTGAGACCGCTATCCGCAATAAGTTTGCTCCCTTCACCGACTTCCCCATCATCTTCACCTCTGCCTTGACCAAGCAACGTATCCACAAAGTGCTTGAAACGGCAACCCAGGTATATGAAAACCGCAAGCGTGTGATTCCGACTTCCCAGCTCAACAGCTATATGCTTGAGCAAATCGCCATCACACCCCCACCAAGCAACAAGGGTAAGTTTGTGAAGATAAAATATATCACCATGCTCAAGGATGCGATTATTCCTACATTCATATTCTTCTGCAATCTTCCGCAATGGGTAAAAGAGCCCTATCGCCGCTTCCTTGAAAACAAGATTCGTGAAAAATGGGATTTCCACGGAACCCCCATCTCAATCTTCATGCGCGATAAGTAATATTGAAAACATAAAACCTTATAATGAGGGCCAAAATCGATAAAATCGGTTTTGGTCTTTATCTTTATTGTAGAAATAAAAAGTTTATATTATCTTCGCATTATGAAAGAGATGGCGGAAATAAGATATCCTATCGGGATGCAAAACTTCTCTAAAATGAGGGAAGGCGGGTTTTTATACGTGGATAAAACCGCCATCCTATACAAGCTTATCCATAATCCCGGTTATTACTTCTTATCGCGTCCCCGGAGGTTTGGAAAGAGCTTGATGCTCTCAACATTGGAAGCTTATTATCAAGGACGGCGTGAGCTGTTTAAAGGGCTTGCGCTCGATTCCCTGACCAATGACTGGGAACCACGACCGGTGTTGCATCTCGACCTGAACGCCAGAGAATATCGCGACCGTGAGTCTATAATAGCTCATCTCAATCTTCATCTCGAACTTTGGGAAAAGCAATATAATTGCGCCAAGCCCAACCGTGCCCCTGAAGAAAGATTCGGAAATGTGATTAGGGCTGCTTACGAGAAAACAGGCAGGAAAGTAGCCATCCTCATAGATGAATACGACAAGCCTTTGCTAAGCGCTGTTAATAACGAAGAATTAGCCGACGAATACAGATCGCTGCTAAAAGCCGTTTATGGAAACCTTAAATCGTTAGATGCTTATATTGAGATTGCTATCTTAACGGGGGTGGCCCGCTTCAGCAAGGTCTCTATTTTTTCCGATCTTAATAATCTACGGGATATCTCTTTTGAAGATGAGTTTGCCGGCATCTGCGGCATCACATCCGAGGAACTTAGCTCATGTTTCAAAGAGGGAATTGAGAAATTAGCTAACAAAGAAAGGACATCCATTGAGGAGATTGTCCACCGTCTCAAAAAAAATTATGACGGCTATCATTTCTCTAAGAATTCCCCGGATATTTATAATCCATTCAGCTTGATAAATGTCTTTGCCAAAATGGATATGGGGAATTATTGGTTTGATTTTGCTACTCCCACCTATCTTGTTCGGCTCATAAAAAACGGCAAATGGCTCCTTCAAGACCTGTCGCCCACTGAAATAGAGGCCAGCAGGCTTGAATCAGCCGGACTATTAAGCAGCGATCCGGTTCCGGCATTATATCAGAGTGGTTATCTAACCATAAAAGAATATGACCCAGTATTCAAGACTTTCACTCTCGACTATCCCAATGAGGAAGTTCGCACCGGATTCATTTCTTATTTAGTTCCTTTTTATATTGAATCAACCGATTCGCCAGGCCGTTTTTCCATAAAGAAATTCATTCAATTCATCAATTCCGGTGATACTAAGGGTTTTATGCGACTGCTTGAAAGTATGATTGCAGGTGTTCCATATTCAGAAAAAGGCTCAGCGGAAGCACATTTTCAAAATGCTTGCTACCTGCTTTTTACTCTAATGGGGCAGTATGCAAGAGTAGAGGAACGCACATCCGATGGTAGAATTGACCTCACAGTAGAGACAAGCCAGTTTATATATATATATGAATTCAAGATAAACTCTTCTGCTGAAGAGGCACTGGCGCAGATTCTCACGAAACGCTATTGGATAAAATATAATTGCTCCGACAAAGAAGTTATTCTCATCGGAGCAAATTTCGACACCAACACACGGCGGATAAGTTCTTACCTCATAGGCAAGCCAGAATAATTAAATAGCTACGAAGCCTCGCTTACCTGTGGAGTCGGGGTTTTCAACATTGTTGATTTCCACCGACATCAGGATCACTTCATTGGGAGAGAGCCCTAACTGATAGGCACGGTTGCCAAAAAGGGCACCGGCGGTTGTGGCATATTGAGCCGAACCTCCCTTTTTCATTCGCGTATAAACACGAATCATCACATCCGACATCGTGGGGCCTCCAACTGTGAGCTGCTGCGAGGAAGGCATCTCCAAATTATGGCCGTTTTCAAGGATATAATTCAGCGTGGCAAAAACCACATCCCCCTTCCGGATAGAATCTCCTTCCCCCTTATTGGCATCATTCACATAAAGATCATCACTAATTTTTTTCATCTTTAGGCGCTTCGCTTCAGCTGGAAGAGAAAGGTGCATATCCTTTACCATAGCCTGCCTTTTCTTGAGGTCGAGCTTATCCAAGACGCTGTGATATTCCTTCAACACCGTAGCTTTTGAAGGAAGCGAATCAGCCTCCAAAGCGTAGGCAATGCTCTGATAAAGCAGGTCGCGGTTAAGATCCACGCCATACATCCGGTTAAAGCCATAGAGCGACAAGGCCAACTCCACGCCGGTCTGCAAGCCTCGGTTGTAGGTGTCATTCACCTCTTCAACAGCCCTCAAACCATCTTTCATCCCCTTCAGATAGCGTTCACGCTCCCGACTGGTGGACAAAACCGTATCCTTCTGTGCCGCCTCAAGATATTCAATACCCTCCAACAGGCCATAATAATATATGAGGGAATCGGAAAGCGAGGGCTGTCCCAAATTCCCTAAAGGAGCCGGTCGCTCCTTCCCACAGCCTGTGAGAAGAATAGCCGCAACCAATAATCCCAAGAAGCCTCTCTTCATAGCATCATGAATTAAAGAACCGTGTCACGCTGCGCCACCGTGGCCTCTGTTATGCTATCGCCGGGCGTCACGACTTGATCTTCCTGACCAATCACCACCTCCACTGTCTCTCCTGTGGGCTCCATATTCTCCATGGTGCGACCCTTGCAAGAGCCCAAACCTAAAAGCACAGCGACCGCTGCGACAAATGTCGCGGCGGTCGCCTTATTAAGATATCTTTTCATTAATTTTAATCTTCCGGATTAACTTTAATAAGCTCAACTTCAAACACTAAATCCTGGTTAGGACCAATCTGCGGACCAGCACCGTTAGGACCATAAGCCAAAGCACTCGGGATATAGAACACCGTCTTTCCGCCCTCCTGCATGAGCTGCAAACCCTCTGTCCAGCCGGGGATGACACCATTCAATGGGAAAACGATAGGCTCTCCACGCTCAACAGAGCTGTCGAATACTGTTCCGTTGGGAAGAGTACCAGTGTAATGAACCTTTACAGCGTCGGTCCTCAAAGGCTTCTCGCCCTCACCCTTCTTAATCACCATATAACGAAGACCGGAAGCGGTGGTATAGATCGAGTCGTCGGCAAAGGTTATTTTCCCTTTCAGAGCCTTAAACACAGAGTCGGAAGTGGCCTGCTGCTTAGGAGTCAGAACCGGTGCGGCCGGATATTCATCGTCGTCAGCGGCTACTACGGAAGCTGTGTCTTCCTTACCCTTACTTGCGTCGGCCTTGCAGCTGGTGAAGCCAAGCGCTCCGATAAGAATGGCACCAAGTGCCAAATACTTGAATTTCATATTACTTCTTATTAACTTTAATAAGTTCTACCTCGAAAATCAGAGTTGAATGAGGAGGAATCACCTGAGGCACACCCTGTGCACCGTAAGCAAGATCGCTCGGAATAAAGAATGTGTATTTTGCACCCTCCTTCATGAGCTGAACGCCTTCTGTCCAACCCGGAATCACACGATTCAAGGGGAATGTGGCAGGTTCACCGCGATTCACAGAGCTATCGAATACAGTGCCATCGAGAAGTTTACCGGTGTAATGAACGGTTACTTCATCCTCGGCTGTAGGCTGTGCGCCTTCACCCTCTTTCTCTACAACATACTGAAGACCACTGGCTGTTTCCTTAACCTCAGCATTCTTCTTATTCTCCTCAAGGAATTTCATTCCGGCCTCTTTGGCAGCTGCCTCAGCCTTCTTGGCGAGATCCTCAAGATATTCGTTGATAAGTTTCTGGGCCTCCTCAATAGGCATTTCAGGTGTGCCACCGTCGAAAGCTACTTTCACACCATCCTTAAAACTTTCTGAATTGAGTTCTTTTACTCCCATTGCCTGCAACTGCTTGCCCATAGCAAGACCCCAGGCATAACTTAATTT
>CAZXGU010000114.1:0-9736 GCA_964640375.1 uncultured Sangeribacter sp.
AACTTCTCGTTAGACCTTCAAGTGAGTGTGAAAGACTGGGGATACCACAAAATCTCGACCACTCTCTGACTTTAATCCATGATTTCCATAAGTAAGTTTTTAAAATTAAACGATATAAGTGAGTTAAAATAATCCTTTAATTTTCTCACTTACTTAACTCAAACAATAAAACCAAATGAAACGGTTATCATATATACTGACACCATTCCTTCTCGTGCTCGGCTTCCTGCTGCCCGGCTGCACCGACGACCTCCCTTATCCCTCCCCCTCCCACGAGGAAATGTACGACGGGATAGTCCTCCGTGTGCCGGATGCTAATACAATCTCGGAGGGAATCACTCGCGCTGAGACAGACCTTGACGATGATGCGATTGCTTTAGCAAAGAGAGAGGGTATGCTTACAGATCTCTGGTTCTTCGCTTTCCCTGAGAACGGCGGAACTCCAATTATAAGAAATATCTATGAGGATGGCGATGCGCTTGAAGTGCACACTAACCCAGATAAACATACAGGTTTCAAACTTTATGATGTAACCTCCGACTTTAAAGATAACACAGGAAAAGTGAAGGAAGGAAAATACTACATGTATGTAGTGGCTAATCTTTCAAGCTTCCTTCCTGCGAGCACCAATCTGAAAAACATTACAAAAAAGGAAAATTTAGAAAATCTTTCTTTGAACTTCTATTCAGCAACTGGCGAATATCTTCTTCAACCGTCCAAGACAAAGACCAGCGGGTTGCCGATGGCTTGTATCTCTACTGATATGATGTATCAGCAAGAGAAAGATGAAAATCTCAGCCGAGCTGAAGATGGATTGGTTCCTGTCAGCAATAGTGGAAAAGGTGTGATTCATGCCGACCTCACTTTTCTCTGTGCAAAAGCAAGATATACGATTCTTTTCGATAACACTCCGGCCAACGAAGCAACAGGAGCCGAGGCAGCCTATTCAAACGCTGTTTTTCCCGATCTTAGCTTCGTGCTTGAAGGGGTTGGCGCTAAGAGCGTTGTGAATGGAGGAACAACAGTTAAAACTCCCGTCACTCCAACTAGAACTGCAAAAGATCTTGACGGATTCCGTTGCACACAATATAAATACCCCTCCAGCGGAACAAATTATCCTGCTAATGAAACCGAGAAAAAGACTTCTCTCGAATCATTAGGGGTCGATGATAAGCCTTTCAATCAGCGTGCTTTCCAGGGAGTGGTTTACCTTCCTGAAAATATGGTTGCCGATGGCGGAGCGGGTGCAACTTCCCTTACCTTCAAAGCCTATACAGTTAAGACCGATAAATCAAAAGGCACTAATCTCAAATACACAATGCCTCTTCTTCCAAAGGGTGTGGAATATTCTGCTTCTGAGAAAAACTCAAAAGCAATCAAGCGCGGTCACTCTTACGATATCGTGGCTACCGTGACTGGCGTTGAAACTCTCGAATTGCAGAAAATACAAGTGGAAGATTGGAAAGCCATTGATTTGGTTTATACCCTCCGTTTGCCGGCTTATCTTAAAGTGAAAGAAACTTCAGTGCCTGTAACAGCCGGTAAGACCACTGAGATGTGGTATGAATCAAATGTGGATATCACATGCGATGCCCCCGTATATGGCGATAAGCCCCTTTATATATTCGACACTAAAACTCCGAATACCATAAAGATTAAGGTGAATCCGGAAATCAACACCTCATTATTCAATGACATCAATACTGACGACTATAGTTATTTCCATATCAACGCCGGAACACTCCATAAGAAGATCGACGTGTCGCCTCTTCTTCTGCAGCGATTCCTCACTGTTGACCCGAAGAGCTTCACTATCGATGCTCGCGAAAAGGTGATTGGCGGATATTATTCAAGTGGAGATGACGACTACTACACTATCAATATAGAAACCAATGTGGATCAATTCTACATTGGCGACCTCACCTGGAGAGATGTAAACCCGGGTGCCTGTATGAAAATCTATAAGATGGTGGATGGAAATAAAGTTGAGCTCACATGGAGTCAGAATGATGGCGTCTATACTATCAAAACCGGTTTTAAATCTGGCGACACCGCTACTGCCGGTTTCAAGAATGGTAAGATGGAAATCCGCATTGAATATGATAAAATCAATGACGGTTTGGACTTCTGGAATGCAAGTCGCGAGCTCAACTTTAAAGTTTGGACCGATAATACGGTAGATCCTGGTAGAGAGGGATACGTTGCTCCAAACACTGTAAAGGTTTCAACTCGTCCGAACAGTGATAACTATGTGATCCATTTCAATGCTCCCGATGGATGGACGAAGCCTCATATCTATGTATATCAGTGTCTCGAACTTCCTGCTTATCTCGGAACATACACCGTATATAAAAACGACGCCCATAATAATGGTACCAAAACATTGAACCTTGCTTCCTATCCTGTGGGATATCAGGTTGGAAATGATCAATTTGCGGCTCTTGAATATTCATTCACTGGTGCAATCATGTTCCGTGGATGGGATAATTCGGCAAACAAGTTCACTGATTCCGACCTTACGGATGGATATTGGATGGGAGGTTTCTTCATGTTCAAAGGCTCAACAGATGAGAACTGTCCATGGAGCCCGAAATCAAAGAGCAGCCATTATTTCACTGGTTCGGATGTTGACTTCTTCAAGACTTACCGCGCAAGCAGCAAGTGTGATTGCTCCAGCTGTAAGAATGTAGATGACACTCCTTTCTGGCCTGGTATCGTGATGCAGAAAGAGAGTTCGGATAATAACGACCATTGGTGGAAAATCGAGCTGACCGGTGTGGCCACTCCGGGTAAGGCGCTGATCATGTTCAATGACACTCATACCGATAAAGGGGCTGGTCGTTATCCCGATGCTGCCAAGGTGGGTGTTCCATTATTCGGATATCCCTCACGTGAAGGATATTTCGATTATCGTAGCGGAAAGACAGCGTTTACTCAGTCGAAGAATGGTAGTGTCGGCGGCGGAGGCGGAAACAGTGAAACTGACTTGACCCGTATCTACTACACCAATGCAGATGCCAGTGGAAAGGGAACTGGATGGAATCCTCCTTACGTTTATATGTGGAGTAGCGGTTCGGGCGATGATAATGGTGGTTGGCCCGGCCAAGCTATGAAGAAAGATGCTGCCACAGGTTACTGGTACTGGGATATTCCAGAAGGAACAAGCTATGACAAGATCATCTTTAACAATGGTAAGAAAGCTGATAACGGTGGCGTCCAGACCGCAACCATCAATAAGAGCACAACTTCCAATATATATAACTCAGGCGGTCCTGTTTCCGGCTCAGTCACTCCTCCGGATCCTCCCGCTCCCACAGATGACACCCATGTCCTTATCTGTTGGCCTACTGGCTGGAAGAAAGGCACAGATTACGAGTTAAATAGAATCTATATGTGGGATTCTGATAACAATAAGCCTTTTGGAGCCTTTGGTGACGGTGGAAAAGAGAAATATAATATTAGTGGTAAATATTGGGTGTGGACAAGTATATCAAACTTTAAAAAGTCTATTGACCAATACTATTTCCAACTCAATGAGTCAAATGGAGGAAAGTCAAAAGGAAATACTCCGTTTAATTCCACCTACGTTAAAACACATAATAGTATAGATGATTTGGATGGTGGTTTAAAGAATCATCTTAATACTAATAATGTAAAGGTTTCGAAATATTATGAAATAACAGGTTGTATATGGGATTGATGATATTTTGAAAATAACACTTTTAAACTAAACTCAAACCATGATAAAGAAACTATTCATATATATGACATTGTTGATGTCGCTCGCTGCCTGCAGCGACGACATCTACAACGCTCCCCTTGAACAGCTCCCTTCCGATGGAAAGCTGACTATAAATTTTGCTGTGCCGGAAATGGAGACTGTCCAGACAAGGGCGCTGGCAGCCGATTTCAGCGATTCAAAATTCGATGATGTCCTGATGTTAGTGTTCACTGGCTCGGAGGCAAGCACTGCCAAACTCGTGCAGAAAGAACTGTTGATAAAGGCAAATGAGAATAATGTAGAAATCACCATTGATGAGAATTATCGCAAGAATGGAAACCTCTTCTTCCTTTTCTTAGCTAATTCCAAATATGGCAAAGATGATTTCCTTGCTAATGGTTCGCTTACAATGTCGGATGTGATCAGTGCTAAAAAAGAAGGGTTCCTCTCTACAGATGGTAAGCGGATGGTGCTCAGCGGTGCTTGTTCTCTAAATTCACTTCTCAAATTTGAGACTGTGAAACTTTGGCGTAACGCTGCAAAGGTGAGTGTCACAACAATTGATGGTGACGATGATAATAAGAAATCAACTAACGACAATCCTACTTATGCATTCAATGTGTATGGACCGGATAGTCAGTCTTCATCTTTTGCCGGTTGCTTCTCAGCTACCGATAATCGAAATCTTCTCAACAATCCTATTGCGGTCTCTAAGCCAGACCCATTCAATCCTCTTACTATCAATAAGGGTGAGCAGATTTTTGTTGGACCAACTAAAAACACAGGAAACCATCAGAATAAATCTTGCATCATCGTAAGAGGTAAATATAGTGATGGTAATTTCTATTATTACTGTCTGAATTTTCAGAATAGCACCTCTGGAGTGTTAGATATCCTTCCCAATCATTATTATGAAGTTAAGATAAAAGGAGATCCTCTTTCAAAGGGTTACGCCACCATTGCAGAGGCCATGGAAAACCCTGTGTCTCTATCTTCGGGTTGGTATGATATCCACGACCATTCGCCAAAAATCTTTAATATGATCACCGACGGTATGCGTGAGTTGGGTGTGGATTACGAATGTCGCAATTCAAACTCCACTACAAATACCACTGCTATTTTCCATGTGAAGCTTTATTCTAAAGCTGGCTCAGCGGCGACGGAATATGCCCACTTTAAGAACAATTATACGAAGTATATAACTTTCAGTAAGGATTGGCTCAAAGCAACCGGTATAAGGGAGATAACTTCTGGTGAGGAATATTTTGGTACAACCGGTAAATATGATGGTATAGGATATGATGAGGATAATAATGAGAAAGATTATCCTGAGGCGCCCGATGCCGGTAAGATTTATGAAATCACTGTGACGTTTGGAGATAACGGTGGTGTAACCGGTTTGATAAAGGAGGAAGCCACTGTGACTTGGGAAGGCCTTTCACGCGATGTCGATGTGATTTGGGACCGTGAGTTCGACCCGGCTCAGCTTTATGAATCAGCCACGCTCACCATCAAAGGTGGCGGAATAAACAATGTGTCAGATATTGATTACTGGGAACTTCTCACTGGAAGAAAGAAAAATGGAAACCAAGTGACACAGGGAACGCCTAAGGTTTGGGGTGTGTCGGAAGATGACAATAACGGTTATTCTCGCAATGAAGGATTCCATTTCGCCATGCCTTACGGAACATCTTTACAAGGAAACGCTCAATATACCTATAACATTGAGCTTAAATGTTTAGGCGTAGAGGATGTGGAATATACTTGGTCGTATAAACTCGTTGGCGACGAAGCCATCACAGGTACCAAAGGTGTGAAGGTTGAAACAAACAGTCCATCCAAACTTAAAAACGAAGGTCCGGAATTAAAGCTTTCTTATAAGGATCCGGGTAGCTTCAAATATGGTGTAGGCCAACTTAAGATAATCGTGAATGAAGGCACGGAATCCGAGCAGACAATTCCTATTAACCTTTATCATACAGGCTTCTTCCATAAGGATAAAACCACCGGGTTGGCAAGCAAGTACCAGCCGGCTGCCGGTCGTGATTGGACTTACTATGAGGTTGTGTCGATGGGTAATAAGCATTGGCTCGACCGAAATTTAGGTGCACATTCTGCCAATATGTATATAGAATCCACTAACGACTCTCCCTATATGGGGGATCAGACCTCTGCCGGTGGATACTATCGAGCAGCTGAATATAATAACCCAGATGCGCCTAAAATGCGCGACATTGCTCCTCCGGGATATGACGTGCCGACTCAATCGGAGTATAATACTCTCATTGCTTCTCCTGAATTCAGCACAGAATCAATGGGTAGCTATAACACTGCTTGCTATTATGCCGACCAATTCGGAAGCACTGTTTTGGAAAGAGGTGTAGCACGAAAGATTGTTTACTTCCCGAAGGCCCGATACTTGGATAAGAGCGATGCAAAGGATGGTGAGTCTCGTTCTGGTTATTACTGGACTCAGACCGCAGCTTCCGGAACTGAAAAAGAGGAGGTGGGCGCTTGGTTGAAATCTTTCATGGTTTCAGGTGCCGCTACAACTTATATTAACGGTGAAGTGGATCGAGGAAGCAATAATCAGGGTTATGCAATGACAACTCGTTGCATCTATACCACTAACCGTACCGAAAATCCAAAGGCTACTTCTTTCTTTGTGAAAGGCGCTACTCATGTCTATCTCTATACTGTAAAGAATGGTGTTCGTACGCCTATAACGTCATGGCCGGGGACTCCAATCTGCACTGCGGATAATTTGAGTAAGATGTTTAACGTCTATTATGAATCATCCGTGAATCTGCCTGAGGATATGTATGTGATCTTCAACTATAAGGAGACAAGCGGAAAGATTCATACTTATAGCCGCAATGCATCGGGCGATCTTGCTGCTGATAACGCAACAAAAGATAAGACCATCCTCCATACCACAGATAAGGGTGCATCTCAATTGGCTGGCTGGAAAGTGGATGGAGGTATCGCTCCCGACTGGGATAATTATCCCAACGCCACTACTCGAACCAAACTGAAAGGCTATTGGATATTTGACAACACCTCACATACCGGCGGCTTCTCAGAAGATGGAACAAACGGCGAAGAAACTGTGATTATTTATGGTGACTATAACATCGCTTATACTGGTCAATATGCAAGAGTGCATTATTATGGTGGAAACAGTGAATCTGCTTGGAAGGATTCCAAATATAACATGACTACTGTAAAAGGTTCTGATGGAAAAGACTATAAGGTTTATAAGATAGATTCGTCAAGTAAAAAGGTGATGTTCCATGAGAATGATAATGACAGCCCTAAGACAGGAGAGTTTGCCTACAACAATGGAGAATACGTCTTCGATGATAACGGAAAAACCGATGTGAGAGTTATCTTTAAGCCCGAATCGGAAAGACCACCGGTAGAGATATATGGAGATTATAACCTTGTATATGATGGAAATCTTACTAAAGTGCATTATTGGGGTGGAGACTCTTCTTCCTCTTATCCTGGGGATGTCATGGCAACAGTCATTGGATCTGATGGAAAAACCTATAAAGCATTCAAGGTCGCCAATAATACAAAAAATATCCTCTTTGCTACAAATGGTGACTCTGATAAAACCGGTGACTTTGCATACGAGACAGGTTTTATTTATACCAGCAGTGGAAAGAGCTCTGTAAAGGTAGTAATCAAGCCGGCCCAAGCCCGTCGCAAGTCGGCAACCGGCGGTCGCAAGGCCTCAGCGAAGGCTAAGCGATAATGGAGAAAACTCTTCAACGTCCCGGCCATCAACCGGGCGTGAAAGTTGACCGATAAGAACATTCTATAAGCAACCAATAGATCGGGGGTGAGCACATCGAGATGCTCACCCCCGATTCGGCAAAAAGAGGTAGGGGTTGTAGGGAGATGGGTAAGTATTAATTGAACTACACCTTGTATGAGTCATTTATACAGCATCGGCTACAACCTCACCAAGTTGTAGCCGATGCTGTCATGTCTTGTACCTACAATGTGTAGTTCAATTGATGCTTACAATGCGCAGATAGAAGCTGATAATTACGGATCCAGAGAAGATTTAGGCTCCTTCCCTCCTTCCCTCGGCGAGATAAAAATAACCTCTCGCAGAGAGAAAGAGAAAAAGAGGCCTCCGGATGGCAAAATCCGCGAATATCCGCCTCCATCCGTGTCGGCAAGTCAGCACAAGTGCTGATTGCCCAGCGATAGGGAGGAGCGAGGAAAAGGGAAAAGATTAAAAAATCCGCGATTCCCTTTAATCTCTCCAAATCCCTCCAGGAAGAAGAAGCCTCCAATTCTCCTCCCCTCGGCGAGATAAAATAAATATTATCAATATTTTGCAAATATGATAAAAGCGATTATCTTTGCAACCAAGACAGCCAAAGGCCCGTTTTTTAGACAGCCAAAGGCTGCCCCTCTTTGATAGACAGCCGAAGGCTGCCTCTCTTTGCTGGACAGCCGAAGGCTGCCTACACCTAAACAAACCTTAGATAATGAGCCAAGCCGATTAAAGAAGGGAAGAAGGGAAGGAGGAAAAGAAAAAAGGAGAGGAAGGAGGAAAAGAAAAAAGGAGAGGAAGGAGGAAAGGAAAAAAGGAGAGGAAGGAGGAAAAGAAAAAAGGAGAGAAAAAAGGGAAGAAAAAGAAGAGGAGAGAGAAAAAAGGGAAGGAAAAAAGGAGAGGAGGGAGGAAGAAAGGAGAAAGAAGGGAAGGAAAAAAGGAGAGGAGGGAGGAAGAAAGGAGAAAGAAGGGATGAAAAAGGAGAGGAGGGAGAAAGAAGGGAAGGAAAAAAGGAGATGAGGGAGATGAAGAAGGGAGAGGGAGAGGAATGGCAGGGGCTTCGCTGTTCAAAAGTCTAAGGTTTGTTTCGGCGTAAGAGCCTTCGGCTCTGGAAAATATTCCTTTTCGGCTCCGGAAAAAATCCCTTCGGCTCCGGAAAAAATCCCTTCGGCTCCGGAAAAAATCCCTTTTCGGCTCCGGAAAAATCCCTTCGGCTCCTGGAAAAAAAGCCCTTCGGCTCCGGAAAAAATCTCTTCGGCTCTGGAAAAAATCCCTTCGGCTCCGGAAAAATCCCCTTGATTAGAAAAAACATTAATTTATAATCTGAATAACCATGAGAAGCAAGCATTGCCAACGGGCCTTCTGGCATGATTATTATTCCCGAAGCATATATTTCATAACTATCAATAAAAAAGAGGGCATCCCCACTTTCGGCCATCTCACCGGCGATTGGCGCGCTCCCAAAGAAAGCTCCCTTTATCCTGATATCAAAAGAACAGATTTAGGGAGGATAGTCCTCAAACATATTAAACGCCTTACAATCATCATTCCCTCCTGTCTTCTCTATCAATATAAGGTGATGCCAGATCATATCCATTTCTTAATCTTTGTGCAGGCTCCCACTCCCCTCCATTTAGGAAAATATATCTCCCGCTTCAAAAATGATATTAGAATAGAGGTTGGATTAGCTGTTTTTGAAAGCGGCTTCAACGATCAAATCGTTGGGATTACCCGTAAATTAGATACCATTTTTAATTATATCCGCGAGAATCCATATAGATTAGCCGTGAGGAGGGCAAATCCTGAATATTTTCAACGCTGCGATAATATTATTCTCAATGGCCGGCGATATACAGGCTATGGCAACCTCTTTCTATTGAAAAAGCCATTCAAGGAGGCTGTGATTGTTCATCGAAGATATTCCCAGAGCGAATTGGAAGGATATAAGAAAAGATGGCTTCACCAGGCGTCAGCCGGCTCAGTGATGGTTTCACCATTCATTTCAAAAAAAGAGAAAGAAGTAAGAGCTTCAGTGGAAGCAATTGGCGGAGCAGTAATATTAATAGAGGAACTCCCTTTACCTCGGGAAAGATATAAACCTTCGGGGCGGAATTTTGATTTATGCGTCAAAGGAGAGTTATTGATCTTAGCGCCCTACGAGCGCAATGAAGCCTTGGATGGCCCCATCAATTCTCGCCAAGCCTGTCTGCGCATGAATGAAT
>CAZXGU010000115.1:0-7606 GCA_964640375.1 uncultured Sangeribacter sp.
GCACTAAAGAATTATATTTTTCTATGAATAAAAATATTGTAACCATCCTTTTTATAGTTACATTTCTAACTTGTATGGGAGAACCTCGTGGCAACTATTCTGAAAACTTGAAGATAATAGGTGTGGGGGTTCCAGAAGATGGGAATGTTTCAGCCTATGATTCACATAATTTTAGGATTGACTCGTCGGAGGAGAACCTGAATCCCCTCTGTGGCAGTTATCATTACCTTTAAATAATGATCAATATGATAATGTGAATCTCCCAGATGAAAATTTTCAATGTACAGTTTCGCCAATTATAGATGAATCTAAATATAGAATAACTTCTTCAGGGGTGATTGAAGCTTCTCTAAAGTTTTCTTGCATTTTGAATAATGAGGAAGTTTATGCAGAGCCCTTAAAATTGTATTTCCAATTAAAGCCGGTAATTGACTATGTTGAATTGACAGATTCAGTTTTAAGAACTCCTCCATTCCATTATGATTATGATTTTAAAGTGCAATGCCGAGGAACAGAAACACTCAGGGTTGCGGTCGAAGAAGAATACAGTCCAATTTTGAGGCCTCAATATTTTAAAAATCCAGACATTGTATATGGAACAATTGAAGGTGTTAATCGTGCATTCTGGTCGTGGATTGATTTTGAAGCCCAAAATAAGTATGGTAAAACCACCTATACCATCCCTCTTCCTCCTCATTCTGATTTTAATACGGATGATTCAAAAGTAAATGATATGAATGTTCTCTCCTCTTCCACTGTGGAGGTCATAACTCTAAGCGGTGTCTCGTTAGGAGAATATTCTAAAAATGATTTTGACCCTTTAAGAGCATTATCTAAAGGAGTTTATATTTTTATCTTTAAAGATAATAATCAAGTGGTAAAAATAGAAAAGAAAATTATTAAGTAAAAGAAAATAAAATCTAAGATGAAGCGCCTTACGAAATGGTGATAAAGATTGAACCTAATCCATCAGATGCTGATAGAACTCTCGTTCTTACTTATGGAAGTGGCGCCTATGTGACTTCAGATTTAGTTATTACTCAGAGGGGTAAAGAATAATTATTTCCCTATTTCCATGAAGGGGCGTGCCAACTTAAAGGAGGTACGTCCCTTATTTCATAGAATGGAAAGAGATGGATTCTTAAATAATCGGCTCCGACGAAACATATCGTCGGAGCCGAAGTTATTACTAATTGTCCCAAAGTGGGAGAGGTGTCATTTATCGATGTGATTCCTGAATCTTATTGCGCATAGCTGCATTGAAGGTTTCGGCTCCAAGGAGCTGATCTGTGGTCAAGTGCATGCGGTAACGCCAGTAATGCTTAGGATTGGCGGGTTCATTGATCTGTTCCTCACGCGGATCCTGACGGCGAAGTTCACCGTCGGTTGCAAGCCAATCTTGCAAGGGAAGGATGCAAAGCATTGAGGGCGATTTAAGTTGGAGATCAACAATCTTATCGCAAATCCAAGGCTCGGCAAACTGTGGAGCATCGCCCCACTCGCCAAGAACATGATGGAAGAAACGGTTAGCAACATCATGATCAGCCTCCCACCATGCGCGGATACCTGCCATATCATGAGTAGAGGTGGTGCATACAGAATAGTAAGGATAATTCCATGTGTCGCCAAACTCTAAAGAGGGATCCTTAGGCATTCTCTCAATCTCAAGAGTGAGAATTTCGAGCTGACTCATCACTGCCGGCACGCAATCTGGAATCATTCCAAGGTCTTCAGCACATGTCAACATCGAATTGGAATCGAGAAGAGGCGGAAGTTTCCACATTGCCTTGCCATACCAGAAATCGTTATGACGATGATAATAGAAGTCATTGTAAAGACGATTGAAACACCAACGTTCATAATCGTTCAACATGCGATACTGATAGGAGAACTGGGCGGAAATGCGAGGATGATAATGGCCGCGATGATAGGGATCTTCAATGAAGAGCACATTGTCGATTATGCCATAGAGCACATTCTCAAATTGAATATTCTTCTCATCCTTTTCTTCCTTAGCAAACAGATCTTCGACTTTACGCTGAGTGTCAACATATTGTTTGAGCACGAAGCGGTCGCCACCAACATGATCGAGGAAACGCTCCTTGAATTCCTCCTTGCGCTCGCCAAGCATCTCATCGAGCATCCATTCAAGAATGAGAGGATGAGTCTGGATATCCACGTTGATCCAGAAATCAAATTGCTCGCGCATCTCGTTGGGAGAGAAGGGGAGAGCAGGGTTGAAGTAACCCAAAAGACCGTGAACGGCATCCATGGGAATTTCCCAGATGCGGAAGAAGCCAAGGATATGGTCGATGCGGTAGGCATCGAAATATTCCGCCATCTTGCGGAAACGGTTTTTCCACCATTGGAAACCATCTTTCGACATCTCATCCCAGTTATAGGTGGGGAAGCCCCAGTTCTGACCGAGCACTGAGAAATCATCCGGTGGAGCACCCGCCTGAGTGTTCATATTGAAGAGCTCGGGAGTCTGCCAAGCATCAGCGCTGAAGCGGCTGATACCGATTGGAATATCACCTTTTAGAACCACTCCCTTGCTATGCGCATAGTCGCGGACATCGCGGAGCTGGCGGTCAAGATGATATTGCACGAAGTAATAGAAATTCACTTCATCTGCATGTTCCTCTGCAAATTTATTCACCTTCTCCTCATCGTATGAAGCATATTCGCCCCATTGATTATTATCGGGGGTGTTATAGGTGTCGCGAAGCACGCTCCACACTGCGTAAGGCTTCAACCAATAGGAGTTCTTTTCGATAAATTCCTTGTAGGCTTTTGTGCGACGTGTATTGCCTCCGGTCTCAGCGAAAATCTCGTGTAGATATTCCTGCTTGCCATTATTGACGCGCTCATAATCGATCTCTGAAAGAGCATTGAGCTCGCGGCCGAGATTGCGATAATATTCGCGACGTTCCTCATTCTTGAGAGTTCCAACCTCTTCAAGACGGATATACTGAGGATGAAGGGCAAACGTGGAGTTCGACTTATAGGGATAGGAATCAAGCCATGTCTTGGTCATCATAGTGTCGTTGACCGGGAGAACCTGAAGGATTTTCTGGCCGGTCAGGACGCACCAATCAACCAATTTCTTGATATCCACAAAATCACCGATACCAAAATCCTCTTCTGAGCGGATTGAGAAGACAGGGATTGCTGTTCCTGCTCCTTTCCAGTTCTCCTTGGGATTGGCAAGGCTACCGCCTTCGACAACAACCTGATCTTTGCCTGAAGTGTCGGGAATGCCATAAATTCGGTTGGAGTTATTCTCCCAGCCCACAACGGAACCATCCTCTTTTTTGACAATAAGGAATTTATATTCAAAAGGCGATTTGACACCGCTCATGGGGATATTCACCTCCCACCGAGGGAAGTTAGCATCGTTCATTCTGATAGCTTTTGCCGGATCCCAGTCGCCAAGGGCTGTCCCTTCTCCGGAAATGGCCAAACATTCATCAGGGCTTACCATCGGAGCCTCGATGCGGAAACAGATAGTTCCGGGGAGAGCCTTGAGGGGTTGGTCGCGATAAGGACGACGGAGCATGCCGTCAACAAACGCTGAGGAAAAGAATGGTTTGTCGTGGGGTAAAGAATGCCATGCGTCGAAAATTGCATAGTTTTCTATATCTTTCCCCGATGTGAAACGATGTGGTTTACCCCATTCAAATTTCCATGCTTGATCGGGGGCCTTGATAATAAATGAATAGTCGAAATCCCCGGGATCATGGTCAAGTTCAAGACCCAGTTCCCATGTGTCGGGACTTACCAGTGTCATCTCCACCGCTGCGTGAATATCGCCCCCTCCAAGTTCGGGAATGTTCCCGCAGAGATAGACTGATTCACCCCATTCGGTGTGGTAGTTGATTACGAATGAAATTTTCATGTAAGAATATTATATTTTAGATTAAAAGTTTAACACTTGATTTAACCGCACTTTGAGCTGCCGCATGTGGTGCAGATCAGACATCCTTCCTGATAAATGAGAGTCTCAGCGCCACATTTGGGACATTTTTGTCCCTTGGCCTCAGTGCCGTTGGGAAGATATTTTTTCAGTGCACGCTCCACTCCGTTTTTCCACGTGTTTATATTTGTGGAGTCGAGTTCGAGGGTGCCAACAAGCTTGAGCACCTGATCTATAGGCATTCCATAGCGGAGCACCCCGGAAATGAGTTTTGCATAATTCCAAAATTCGGGATTGAATTTTTCGGAGAGACCTTCGATTGTGGTTTTGTATCCGCGTTTATTAACAAACTGGAAATCGTAACGCTTCTTTCCGTCGGCATCCACAGTCTTGATAATCTTTCCGTGGTTAACGCTTTTGGGACAGAAAATGCCATCTTCGTCATCCACCAATCCGGTGAAAATCTCGTATGGTTTCCCTCCGACCAAACCTACGAAAGCAATCCATTTCTCTTTATTGTTTTGGAATCTTACCACATCCGCTTCAAGTTCGCGAGGACGTTTGGCAAGATGCTCATGAGTGTAAAGCGAATTATGATTATGGCTCTCTCCCTTGGATTTTACTGATTCAAGCACATTATTGCGCGATCCGTCACGATAGACCGTGCATCCCTTGCAGCCTGCCTTCCATGCTTCAACATAAAGGTCACCCACAAGTTCTTCGGTCACATCATGGGGGAGATTGATTGTGACACTAATGGAATGATCCACCCATTTCTGCACCTCACCCTGCATTCTCACTTTCTCCATCCAGTCAACATCGTTGCTGGTGGCCTTATAATAGGGTGAACGCTTCACGAGCTCATCGATCTCTTCAGCCGTCATATTCTTTTTGGGCTCGATGCCATTGACTTTCATCCATTCGAGGAATTTGTGGTGATACACGATATATTCCTCAAAAGAATCACCCACTTCATCCACAAAATCAATCTTCACGTTCTCGTCATTGGGATTCACTTTGCGTTTGCAACGATACACAGGCATGAACACAGGTTCGATGCCCGATGAAGTTTGGGTCATGATGGAAGTTGTGCCGGTAGGGGCGATGGTGAGACAGGCAATATTTCGACGTCCGCTTTTCACCATTCTCTCATAAAGCTCGGGGTCGCTCTCCCTAAGTCGTGCTATATATGGGTTGTTTTTCTCCTTTTCAGCGTCATACACTTCAAAAGCCCCGCGCTCTTCAGCCAATTCTACCGAACCGCGATAATAGGCAAGGGCTAATTGACGGTGCACTTCGACAGAGAATGCCGTTGCTTCGGGAGTTCCATATCGCAGCCCGAGGGCAGCGAGCATGTCGCCTTCTCCGGTTGTGCCGCATCCTGTGCGACGCCCTTTCAGGGTCTTTGTGCGTATCTTTTTCCAGAGATTTAGCTCCGTGAATTTCACCTCATCAGTTTCGGGATCTTTCTCTATTTTCTCAATAATGGCATCAATCTTTTCCATTTCAAGATCAATGATGTCGTCCATTATACGCTGTGCTTTTGCAGCATGGACACGGAAAAGATCGAAGTCAAATTCTGCCTGAGGAGTAAATGGATTTTTAACGTAGCTGTATAGATTTATTGCAACTAAACGGCAACTGTCGTAGGGACAAAGTGGAATCTCTCCACATGGATTGGTCGAGACAGTCTCAAACCCGAGGTCGGCATAACAGTCGGGCACAGATTCCCTCTGTATTGTGTCCCAAAACAGGACACCGGGTTCGGCGCTTTTCCATGCGTTATGAACAATCTTTTTCCATATAGCCGAAGCATCCGCCTCCTTGGTCATAGAGGGATTCTCGCCGACAACCGGGAATTGCTGAATATATGGTTCCCCTGAAAGAGCACATTCCATAAATTTATCGTCAATTTTCACGGAAACGTTGGCTCCTGTAACTTTCCCTTCGGTCATTTTGGCGTCGATGAAACTTTCAGCGTCGGGATGCTTTATGCTTACAGTCATCATCAGCGCCCCACGCCGTCCATCCTGCGCCACCTCACGTGTGCTGTTGCTGTAACGCTCCATGAATGGCACAAGTCCGGTGGAAGTGAGGGCAGAATTTTTGACAGGGCTCCCTTTGGGACGTATATGAGAAAGGTCGTGACCCACTCCTCCACGGCGCTTCATGAGCTGAACCTGTTCCTCGTCTATACGGATTATACCTCCGTAAGAATCAGGATGCCCGTCAAGACCGATAACAAAACAGTTGGACAACGAACCGACTTGAAAATTATTCCCGATTCCAGCCATAGGGCTCCCTTGGGGCACTATATAACGGAAACCTTGAAGCAGACTGAATATCTCTTCTTCCGACATCGGATTTGGATATTTTGCTTCTATTCTTGCGAGCTCACCAGCAATGCGATGGTGCATATCGTCGGGCGTAAGCTCATAATAATTGCCGTCGGAATCTTTTAGCGAATATTTGCTCGACCATACGCGAGCTGCAAGTTCATCCCCGTTGAAATAATCAAGGGCTGATTGATAAACGTCGTCGTAACTATATTTCGGTCTTTCCATTTTTAAAGGTTAGATTAGGAGAGCTTGGGGTATTTCTTCAAATTTTTAGTAGATATAGAAGTTGTTTAAACACCTTCAGAAGGAGAGTTTCGTCAATTTATCTGCAAATATCGTGAAAAAAAACCATATATGATAATGTAGAGAATGAATTTTTTTTTAATTTTGATATGTCTTAGAACATATCCGGCTCAGTTTCTCTATGACACACTGTCTTGGAATCTGGCATATTAA
Organism: uncultured Sangeribacter sp.; assembly: GCA_964640375.1. GTDB lineage: Bacteria > Bacteroidota > Bacteroidia > Bacteroidales > Muribaculaceae > Lepagella. The sequence goes on from CAZXGU010000115.1 coordinate 6,712, forward strand.
ACTAATATTCAATTAAATAATGAGCGCAAAATATAAATATAATATAGATCTGCCCCAAACTCTTGATGCCATTCTCGATCAAGACTTTTGGGTGATAGATAATGTGAGGCCTGTGATGTTCCAATCACTCACAGAGCCGGTTCAGTTTGCTGCCAATACATGGATATTTGTAAAAAAGGGGGTCTGCAATGCCGAAATAAGTCTTATCTCCCATAAGATAAAGGGTCCGGCCTTTGTCGGAATCCGGAGATCGCAGTTTCTTATGCCTTCATATATAAGTCCGGATTTTGAGGCTGCTGTGATTGTAATGTCGAAACGTTTTGAGGAAAATCTCTTCCTTCTCCTTTCAAACACCCCTTTATATTCTTTGATGAGTCGCCATGTCTGGGTGCCCATGCCAGAGCAGGTGGTGGAGAGCCTTCCCTCTTTTTTAGCCGGTATTAATTCAATTTTGGCCGACCGTGAGAATCAATATGGAGGAGAGGCATTGGTGTTTGATGTGGCTTCCTTTGTGTTCCGTTCTCTATATAAATGTTACGATCCGTTTAAAGATGAAATAATCTCCAATAAAGGGAGGATGGCCAATAAATTCTTGGCTCTTGTGCAGGAGAATTATAAAAAAGAACGTTTTCTCGATTTCTACGCCTCTCAGTTGGAAATAACATCAAAACATCTGTCGCGAACAATAAAGAGCCAGACAGGTTTTACAGCTGTGGAATGGATTGAGCGCTTCGTGATTTTAGAAGCGAAGGTGCTTTTGAAGTCAACCAACCTTAACATCCAGCAGATTGCTGATGAATTAAACTTTCCTTCACAGTCTTTTTTCGGAAAATATTTCAAAAAATATACGGGGATGTCGCCTAAGGAGTTTAGAAACACATAAAATGAATTTTTA
>CAZXGU010000115.1:7616-9581 GCA_964640375.1 uncultured Sangeribacter sp.
GCCACCAATAATGAGGACGCAGCCGATATATCCCAGAAGGTAGATGATTTCGCCTAAAACGAAATAGGCTGCCACCATAGTCACCAAGGGCTGCATGTAAAGATAATTGTTGGCTGTGACCGGTCCTAAATATTTCATAGCTTCGTTCCAGACCAGATAAGCCACCAAAGAGCACATCACCACAAGGAAGAGGAAATTCATCAGATAACGCGGATTATTAAAATCGAATATCTCCATAATGTGAAGCGGCTCTTGCTGAATGAAAAGCAAGGGAAGAGCCGTGATCACACCGTAAAAGAAGAGCTTCCGCGTAATGAATAGGGAAGTGTAGTTTGGGATAATTCTTTTTATTGCCACTGTATATATTGCCCAGCAGAATGCAGCCGTGATAGCCAATAAATCTCCTTCGGGATGAAGCTCCATTGTTTCCCCATGACTGAATATTATACACCCCACTCCTATAAATGCCACCAACGATCCAATCAAGACCCCGGCTTGAAGACGCTGTTTATACATCAAGGCCACTAAGAAGGTGGTGAAGATAGGGGAGATGGATGCCAAGAGCGATACATTTCCTGTTGTGGTGAGTTTGAGGGCATAGTTTTCAGTGATGAAATATAGAGAGCCTGCACATATTCCACAGAGAGCCAGTGTCACCTCATCTTTCCATGAGTTTGACATCATTTTTCGCCATGTAAATATAAGAAGAAGGACGTAGGCTGCGGCGAAACGGTAAACGTACATCTCAACGGGGGTGAAACCTCCATCTTCCATTAGAATTTTTGTGCTCAGAAAAGATGAGCCCCACGCTATGACTGTGATCAGAGCGCCGATATGGGCAAGAAGCATTAGTGAGTTTTGCCTCGCTGCGGTGTTGAATTTCATGAGTGCATTAGATTGGTCGTTCCCGGGATTGGTTCTTATAATTCACTTGGAATTATTGATTCAGTTCCGGATTGATTTTCGATTCACAAAGTTAAAAAATTATTTCTACATATTAAATATTTTCACGACTATAATTTGGTAATTTGAGGAGAGGTGATTAAATTTGCAATATGAGACCAATGATCGATAATGACATCAAGGAACACCTTCGCCAGAGGTTTGCAGATTTTATCAAGACTAAGAAGATGCGACAAACTCCTGAGCGGTTTGCAATTCTCGACAAGGTGTTTGAACAGAGAGTGCATTTCGATATTGATGAATTGTTCCGTGATATTGAGTCGGAGTATAGGGTGTGCCGCGCAACGGTTTATAACACGGTGGAGCTCCTTTGTGAATGTAATATTCTTAGGAAGCATTACCTCAACGAAAACCAGGCAGCTTACGAATTATCCGACGACCGTCACTTGCATCTTATTTGTATGAATTGCGGCAAGGTGAGGGAGATTCGGGATGAAGGATTCAACGATTATTTCGAGAAAATGAAGTTTAAGCAGTTCAGAGCTTCTTTTATTTCAACAAATATCTATGGTCTTTGCAGCTCATGTTCTCGCAAACTCAAAAGAGCCGCGATAACGGAGTAGGAGATAAGAGAATAAAAACCTTAAACCTAATATTAAAAACGCAATGGCAAAAGTAAAACCGTTCAAAGGGGTTCGACCTCCCAAACATCTTGTTGAGGAGGTGGCTTCACGCCCCTACGATGTGCTCAATTCCGAAGAGGCTCGAAAAGAGGCTGAAGGAAATGCGAAGAGTCTATACCATATCATCAAACCGGAGATTGATTTCGAGCCGGGCTTTGATGAGCATGACCCTGCATGTTACGATAAGGCTGTGGAGAATTTTAAGAAATTCCAAGATGAGGGCTGGCTCGTGCAAGACGGAGGGGATAATTATTATATCTATGCCCAGACTATGGATGGACGCACTCAATATGGATTCGTTGTTGCAGCCTGGGTGCCCGATTATATGGAGGGCCGCATCAAGAAACATGAACTCACACGTCGCGACAAGGAGGAAGAC
>CAZXGU010000116.1:0-9516 GCA_964640375.1 uncultured Sangeribacter sp.
CTATCTGCTTATTCCTGAAGATCCTTATTTTTAATTCTATGCACCCAGATGATGCAAGCCACCACGATAAGAGCCATGGGAGGAAGAATCATCATACCGTTGTTCATATATCCCGCTTCATACCACCATTCCGGAAACACCTGATATCCGAAAAGAGTGCCGCTGCCAAAGAGCTCGCGGAAGAATGAGACGATGATTAGAATAATGCCATATCCAAGACCATTTCCTATTCCGTCAAGGAAAGCCGGCCAGGGGCGGTTGCTGAGAGCAAAAGCTTCAAGGCGTCCCATAAGGATACAGTTGGTGATAATCAAGCCGATGAACACCGACAGGGCTTTACTCACTTCATAATTATACGCTTTAAGCACTTGATCAACAATAACCACCAGCGCCGCTACAACCACTAATTGAACAATGATTCGAATTGAATTAGGAATCGTATTGCGCAATAATGAAATGATGACATTGGCAAATGCCAAGACAGCTGTCACAGAAATAGTCATTACAATTGCCGGTTCCATCTGGGCAGTAACGGCAAGAGCTGAGCAGATACCAAGCACCTGCACAATTACAGGATTATCCTTCGACAGAGGATTCACCAAAGGGAGAAAAGTTTTTTTCAGACTCATTTTGTTGCCTCCTTTCCTTCACTTAGTTTTTTGAAATAAGCGGTATATGGTTCAAGAGAGTTCTCAAGCATTTTTGATACGCCTTGGCTGGTGATGGTGCCTCCCGAAATTGCGTTGACGTAAGCACCGGTGGCGGGTTCCTGACCTTTTTTAACCACTTTCACCGACTGGAACTGACCATCGGCCGCAAAGATATCCTTATTGTGGAATTGCTCTTGAAATTTGGGCTTTTCAATTTCGGCACCAAGTCCCGGTGTCTCACCCTGATGCGCAAAATAGGCACCATAGATTGTGTTTCCATTCGTGTCGAATGCCACATAACCCCATATCGGACCCCATAGTCCGGCTCCATATACTGGAACAATGTACTTAAGTCCGGCAGAAGTTTCACACTCAAACACGGGGAGCAGACGCTCATTAGTTGGTTTTTTAACCTCGGTGCTTACATTTACATCAAGAGCGTTTCCCGAAACCTCTTCCCCTTTTGAATTAACCACAATAGCCTTTTTGATATGTTGGCTATAAAGGTCGCCAATTGATTCGCCCTCTTTAGGGACAATAAGGGCAGATGCCAAAATCTGACGCTTTATATCGTTGGCTATATTCTCTTCCTGTTTGGGTCGCAGAGCCTGATACACCACAGAAAGGCCCACTCCGACGAGGAGCACGAGCACCATCGCATAGATGATGGTATAAGTATTGCTTTGTCTGTTCATTTCAAACTCTGTTTAAGAATTACTCAATTCAGCGCGTTTCATTCTCTTTCTAACATTCAGGCTCACTACACAGTGGTCGATAAGAGCTGCGAAGCAGTTAAGAAGCAACACTGCCAACATAGCGCCTTCAGGATAACCGGCATTGTAGCAGCGAATTATTATGGCCACAACACCAATAAGGAAACCATAGATATATTTTCCCAATGTGGTTCGGCATGCCGTTACCGGGTCTGTTGCCATGAATACGATAGCAAACATGAATCCTCCGAGGCAAAGTTGAGTGAGCGGTTCCACACAAGTGGCAGGATATAGGGGTGTGGCCCAATTATGTGCCACAACTGCCATTAGCAAACCTCCTACCACTCCTGAAAGCATGATTCGCCAATTGGCCATGCCGGTGAGAAGAAGGATAGCAGCGCCGATAAGGATGCAGAATGTAGAAGTCTCGCCCCATGAACCGGGGTAAAGACCGAAGAATATATCATTGAGGGTCAACGGATCTCCAACAATATTTGTTAGCGAGTCGCCTAAATTGTTAAGACTGCCCCCCGGTTCCATGGATGCCAATTCGCCAAGGGGAGTGGCGCCCGAATAGCCATCCACTGCCGGCTGGTTACCAAGGGAGACAAACACGTTGTCGCCGCTCATTTTCGATGGATAAGAGAAGAAGAGGAAGGCACGAGTCACCAACGCAACATTAAGGAAATTATATCCTGTGCCTCCAAATACCTCTTTTGCAAATATCACTGCAAAGGCCACTGCCACGGCAAGCATCCAGCAAGGGGTGTCAACCGGGCATATCATCGGAATAAGAATACCCGAAACTAAGAAGCCTTCCTGAATTTCATGACCACGCAGCTGAGCCACAACAAACTCTATTCCCAAGCCCACGATGTAGGCGGTAAGAATCTGTGGAAGCACTGCAAAGAAGCCATAGAAGAAGAGTTCAAATACACTCTTTCCCGTTTCTCCTATCGCAAGGAAATGCTGATAGCCTATATTCCACATTCCAAAAAGACAACAGGGGAGAAGCGACAACACCACAATTATCATCGTGCGTTTCGAATCGTTGCTGTCGTGAATGTGCACGCCCGAGCGCGACGTCTCGTTTGGCGTGAAAAGGAAAGTATAGAAACCGTCGAAAACGGAATGAAGCTTCTCAAAGCGTCCTCCTTTTTCAAATTTCGGTTTTACTTGATCGATTTTCTTTTTTAATCCTTTCACGATTGTTGATTATGAAGAAATAAATAATTTTCAATTATTATTGGCCTAAAGAGTTTCCTTGCGAAGATAATCAAGCCCCTCTCTCACTGCCTTCTGAAGCTCATTTTTGGAGGTGTCAACAAATTCCGGAAGAGCAAAGTCTTCAGGTGCCACCTCATATATTCCGAGTTTCTCCATTTTCTCTATATCCTTGGCATATATTGCTTTCAAAAGATACTCGGGATAGATATCAAATGGAAAAACCTTGTCGTATTCTCCACTCAGAATCATCGCACGATGTCCACCCTTGATTCGCGCATCGAAATTGAATGGACGTGACAATCCTCCCAAGAATGAGGGAAATGATCGTTTCACACTATATTTCTTAGGATTCAATGATGCCCAACCCATAAACTCATCCGCATTGTCTCCTTCATCAATAAGCGTGACCTGACGATAGGGGAAACGGAGGAATCCTGTCTGGACATTTTCCTTTACTCCTGTTAGAACATTGCCTGAAATAACCCTTACTTTTTCATCGGTAGATTTAATTTCACCCTCAAGAAGAGTGGAGAGAGCGGCACCGTCGATTGTGTCCACAAGATGGGGGTCAATGGCGTCCGGACCGGTGATGGCCACACGGGTGAAGAATCTAAGTTTCTTCTCTGAAACAAGCCATCCTAATCTTTCGGTGGTCACCACATCCAAAGTCCAAACAGTTTCACCCTTATTCACAGGTTTGATATTTGCGATTTGAACTCCAATGTTTCCTGCCGGATGCAAGCGGTTGAACTCAACAACCTGTGCAGCTCCGGAGGTGAGACGCATATCTTCAGGGATTGAGAGATAGACTGTCCCTTTGGTGAATTTTCTTAGGAATCTGAGACCCTCTTCCAATTTCTTTTTGTCGAGACTTGCAAGAAGTTCGGGAGCAAGTGGGGCCGTGTCGAACGCAGTGACAAAGATATCGCGAGGCATGGCATCGCCCGGAACAATATCAAAAGGTCTCTGGCGAATCATTGCAAAAAGTCCGCTTCGTTTGAGAAGTTCCATGGGCTCGGTAATCGACGTGATTTCTTGACTCACCGTCATTTTCTCATCCGATTCCACAGACACATATTCAATTCTGCGTCGTTCACCACGTTTAATCTCCTTTACAGTACCGCTGACGGGAGCTGTGAGGGCGATAAACTCATCCTCCTTGGCGAACAGAAGGGGAGAGCCAATCTCAACAGGGTCGCCTGCCTTTACAGCTGCTTTCCATGTGTAACCAGGAAAGTCGGAAGGACAGAGGGCATACATTCGAGTCTTGGTATCCTTGCTGACTCTTTCGGATGCCGCTCCTGATAGGGGAATGTTCAATCCCTTCTTAATCTGTATGGATTTAGACATACCTTATAGTGTTTAATATTTTTTCGTTTTGATTCGCGAAGAGGAGGAAGAAGTTGAAAAAAACTTCTATATCAGCTGCAAAAATACAAAAAAATGTGAATTATTGCAAAAAAATAAGGAGGAATATCAATTTGACATTCCTCCTTATATTTATACGTAAATTAATTTTTTCTCCCGAAAAAAATAGGAGAGATTACAGTCCTATTTGTTTTGGGTCAGATTAAAGTCCCGACATTTTAGCGCTTATTTCGGCATTATCCGGTTCGAGGTTAAGGAACTTGCCGTAATAATCTTTTGCTTTAGCCTTGTTGCTATCTTTGAAATAGTCGCCAAGCACTTTATAGATTGTCTTAGCTTGAGATTCGTTGCCATTCAAGCCTACACGGTCAATAATCGTGGCTGCCTCCTCATATAGTCTTGCTGCTTCAGGAAGATCACCTTTCTGAGAGGCAAGAATACCTTTAATAAATTGAGGCTCAAAAGAATCAGGATTTACTCCCGAAGCTTTGGTGGCATAGTCCATACCGATAGCGTAAAGCTCCATAGCTTTATCTTTATTGCCGTTCTTTGCTTCCTGCACACCATCACTCATCATGGTTTTTGCACCACGCATATATGTCTGGAATTTTGTGTCGATCATCTGATTCTTGAACTTATCAAGATTAGGATCTTCAATACCCTCTTGAATTATTTCAGCCGCTTCGTCAAAGCGATGGTTATTATTCAAAAGATTGGTGATAGTGAAGTAGTCAACAAACGCCAAAGGTTTTTTCTTGGGATCTGCCTTGTGAGTTTCGAAGAGGGCTTCTGCCATGGGAAGAAGTTGGTCGCTTAACTCAGGAAGGTTGGCCGCATTCAAAAGCTGATAACGCTGTGCGTCATAGTTGGAAGGATCGGCAACAAGAAGTTCTGTGGCGTAGTCATAACCTTTCTTGAACTGTTTGTCGTAGTAAAGAAGGAAAGAATACTTACTCTCATCTTTCTTGAAGTGAGCCGGGTTCTCCACATATTTACCATACTCTAAGGCAGCATTCTTATAATCTCCCTGTTCCTCGTAAGTCTCGGCTAATTCATGCTGACCGAGAGCGGAGGTAGGATTATTCTGAAGAAGTTCCTTAAGACTATTGATGGCAAGAGAAGGATTAACTTTGTGATAGAGCTCAGCATTCTTTACGTATGCAACAGCCGACTTTGGGTCGTATCCCTTTGCCATATCATATTTTCCGGCTGCTCCACCGATATTCTTTGCATCGCGATCCATATCTCCTTCGAAGATATAAATATCGGGATGTTCATTCTTGCTATCTTTTCTTGCTTTCTCAATATATTTGCCGATCTGTTTTGCATAAAGCACGGGGTCTGCATTATAATATGCGCGTGCGATGGCAATTGAAACGGCAGCATCTTTCTTAGCGTATTTTTCCGCAAGTTTAAATTGTGCTTCTGCTCCCTTAAGATCGTTAGCTAAAAGACTCAGTTGACCGAGTCCTACGTAGTTGAGAGGGCTCTCAGCGTTGGCAGCAATACCATCTTTGAAATATTTGAGTGCCTTGTTGTTATCCTTTCCAAGAATCCAATAAGAACCTAAATAATAGTTGCTAACAGCTTTGTCGGTCTGAGGATTGGAGAGAGAGCGTTCCAGGAGTTCGCGGGCATTGTTATATTGGCCTGCCTTGAAATACTCCTCGCCATCAACATGAGTCTGAGCGAAGCCGGTTACTGCAAAGCCTGCCAGACAGAGCGAAATGATACCTTTAATTTTCATCTTTTCTATTTAGATTTTGAGTTTTTACATTAATTTCATTGAGCCTCTTATTAAGGGGCTTCAAATAGAAAGAAGCATTTGGTGCTCTTTGCCGATTAGACTAATTCATTCTCCTTCGGTTTAAACCATATTTTGTGAATAAAAATTAAAAAGCACCTTTAAAAATTGCATCTTAAAGGAGCAAGCCGTCGCTTACTCCTCTAAGGTGCAAATATAATAAATTTTTTCCGGGAATGGAAATATTTTCATTTAAAATAATCTTCCTCTATTTAACATTTTAGATTTTACCTCTACTTTGGGCTAATCCTATTGCAGCTCAACCACGCGCGGATTAGTATGGAAGGGTAAGATTCCGGTTTTCATGATTATCTTCTGACCGGCAAAACCTGTTACGAAAGTATAGAAACTATTGAGAACAGTAGATTTTGTAGCCGTGGAAATCATATAAACTTTGCGGAAGAGAGGATATTGTCCTGAATGAATATATACCTGATAGGGGGCGTATGGTTTTGGATCGAAATCATTCTTTTCCGTCGGATTGCTCACTCTCACAATATTCACCTCTGTAGTCATGGTAGGCACAATTGTGTCGGCTTCATTCGTATAGTCCTCAACGCGTTTGTCGATAGGAATATCTTTTGCTTTCTCAAGATCGTCACCAAGCCAGCTTACGCTTATGATACCAAGAGCATCTTTATCTTTTTTCACAACATCAAACACCTGCGCGTTATTCTTTTGTGCAAATGCGTTTGGATTATCAGAAATCATCTTCCCATCTTTTAGGAATTTTTCTTTCAGGAAGCTAACTGTAGAGGATCCGGCATTATCAAACACGAGCTTAATTGCTGTCGTGTCATTACCTGCAATCTGTGTCCACTTTGTTATATCGCCATTCAGAATTTTTCCAATCTCTTCCATGGAGAGATCTTTCACAGGATTATCCTTATTAGTGATAAGAGCCACGGCATCCACTGCTATGCAATGGGTGCGAACCACTCTCTTATATTTGCTCTTCATATAATCCTTGTCTTGCTGACTAAGCTCTTTGGTAACGATGATAGCCTGTGTCGCATCCTTCATCAGAGTGTCGATCGCTTCCTGTTCGCTGACAAAGAAGGGGATAATCGACGATTCCGGATATGAGAATTCAAAGACGCTTATCTCTTCCTGAACAAGATTTCGGAATCCATCGTCCACAAAGATAGTTGCGCTTCCCTGAGCATATTCGCCGCGCTTAACTTTTGCACACGAAGCGGCTCCAAGAAGTAGGCCCGCAGAAAGAAGCCCTATTGTGAAATTCTTGATTTTCATAGCTCTTTTAATTTAATTCGATCCTACATAGAGCCTATATCCGCGCCAGATGCCGTAGGCTATCAGCAATCCGCCAATCACGTAACTTATCACTGGATTGATTATATCAAACACGTTGAAAATGAAAAGAAATCCCATTCCAACATAAATTATTATCATCAGGATTCCGAATGCCAGCCGTGCTCCTTTGGGAGCTTCGGGACGATTTGTGCCATTACCTTTCATAACTTTTGAATTTTATAAGTTTATTTAATATTTTAACATTTAATCCCCTCTTTTGGTTTGAATGGTGACGATAAAACAAAAAAATAAGACGCCTGTTCAGACGTCTTATTTATATTAAAGATAAAATTGTCGAAATTACTGCTGAGCAAGTTTGAAGGTAACGGGGAGGTTATAGTAGCAACGAACGGGAACACCGTTGTTTTTACCGGGCTGCCATTTCGGCATCTTCTTAACCACGCGGATAGCTTCCTTATCAAGGTCCTTATCCACACCCTTAAGAACTGTTACAGTTCCGATTGAACCATCTTTCTCAACCACAAACTTCACGATAACCTTACCCTGAATGTCGTTCTGAGCGGCTGCTTCAGGATATTTGATGTTATTGCTGAGCCATTTCATAAGGGCACCCATACCGCCGGGGAATTCAGCCTGCTGTTCCACAGCCTCGAAGATCTTGTTGTCTTCTTTCTTCTCTTCTACAACGGGTTTGGGTTCTTCAACAGGTGCTGTTACCACAGCTTCCTGGAAAGCCTTAGCCTTATCGGCGTCGTTGCTACCTTCCTGAGTCACTGCTCCGGCAAAGGCATCGCTCTGTTTGATTTCCTCCTGAGTCACAACCTCGTTAACAACCTTGTCAACGATGTCGATCTGGGTCTGCTGGATAGTGTTGAGTACATCCTCAGGCACCTGCTTAACCTCAGGTTCGGGTTCTTCATATTTCTGCTCTTCAGGTTCTTCCTCCATTTGTTCCTCGGCAGCCTTCTGTTCGGCAAGAGCGGCTTGCATCATTCTTTCGCGTTCCTGCGCAAGAGCGAGTGCTCGCTGTTCTGCACGATAGTCAGAAAATTTTGACCATGCAAAAATACCGATGATTAGGATTACAAGGCCGATGAGGGTATAAACGAAAGCAAGATTGTGACGTCGGTCGCTGTTCTTACGGAGCTGATAAGCTCCGAATTCATGGTTCTTCCCTTCAAAGATAAGGTCGCGCCATTCTTGTGATGTCAGATCTACATTTTTAGCCATTTTCTTTCTGCTTTTTTATTTATTAAACCTAACATTACTTATTAAGCATACCACGATAATCCAACACCATCACAGAGTCGATCTGAGTCATATTGTCGATCTGATACTTTGCAATCTGGTTGATCTGCATCTCATCGAGCACATTGATCAAGCTTTCATAAGAAGCATTGGGAGTCGATTTGATGATGATCACCGGCTTAGACAAAGTAGAGTCTTTTCTGACTTCAGAAGCGGCTTTGTTGTAAGCCTCCTGTGCCTTTTCGCGACCTTCTTTGGTCTCAAGCGATCCGAAACCGCCATCCTCATATTTCTTTTTGAGCTCAGTGATTTTTTCAAGAACCGCCTTATTGCGTTTCTGGATGAGTTCGCGAATGCCACGCGCTGTGCCTGTCTTGGCATCTGAAGAAAGGAATGCGGATTCCTTGAGGTTATTGTTCTCATGGTGGATCTTGCCATCAGCACCGATTATACCGGCATCTCCACCCGGTTTACCTTCGTAGTAGTAAACCACGGGAACAACTTTTCCGTTCACTGAATCGACTTCCGAAGAACCAGGTTTGCGTTTTGCATCAAGGATGATTGTTACAGCATCCTCTGCTGAAGCCTGGTTGAGGTTCTCTTTATTTTCGATCTTCTCATTGGTCGGAAGTGCGATTGTCAAAGTCTGCGACTTAATCATGGTGGTACAGAGCATGAAGAAAGTGATAAGCAACATGTTCATATCAACCATGGGCGTGAAATCCACGCGAATCGCCATTTTCTTCTGACGGCCTTTTTTGCCGCCGCCAGAGTCATTTTGTTGAACTTCTGCCATATTCTTATTACTCTGATGCCCCCTTTAAGGCTGTCAAAAAGGTAAACTTGTTCATTCTGATGGTCTGGAGGTTATCCATCACGGTATGAATCACTTCGAAAGAAGTGTTCTGGTCGGCCTTGATAGCCACACCCGAACCATCTTTAATCTTGTCGGTGAGCTTAGTATTATCGCTCTGACGGATAGCCTTCATCCACATCTGGAACTCGGAGAGATTATTCTCATCCTGCACCTTAGAGATTGGAATACCGGAGATGTGGTTGGGGTTATTATCAGTACCGTCAAGCCATTTGTCCATTTCGGTTTGTCCCTCCTGTCCTTTGATAGCGAGATTAAGGAACTCGCCCATCTGCGACATTGGAACGCCGAACGAACCCAACTTGCTGAATGCGTACTTCTGCTCTTCTGTGAATTTCACAGGTTTGTTCTTATGCT
>CAZXGU010000117.1:0-9368 GCA_964640375.1 uncultured Sangeribacter sp.
TCTTCCTTCAGCAGCTCAGGAACTTTCCTGGATATTCATTATCCTTACTGGTATATCAGTTGTTTATGGTGCATTTTCAGCATGTGTTCAAACCGACCTCAAGTATATCAACGCGTACTCATCGGTTTCACACTGCGGTATGGTATTGTTCGCAATCTTGATGTTAAACCAGACAGCGATGACCGGTGGTATCCTTCAGATGCTTTCTCATGGATTGATGACAGCTCTTTTCTTTGCACTCATCGGTATGATCTATGGTAGAACCCACACTCGTGATATCCGCGAGATGGGTGGTATGATGCAGATTATGCCTTATCTTGGTGTTTGCTACATGATTGCTGGTTTTGCATCATTAGGTTTGCCTGGTCTATCGGGTTTCGTTGCAGAGATGACCATATTCTTTGGATCGTTCGAACATAGCGAGTTGTTCTATCGCATATTTGTGATTGCAGGCACCTCTTCGATCGTTATCACTGCGGTATATATCCTTCGAGTTGTGGGCAAAGTAATTCTTGGTCCTGTGCAGAATGAGCATCACCGAGAATTGACAGATGCTACTTGGTGGGAACGCTTGGCAACTGTCTCTCTTATTGTTTGCCTTGCAGGTATTGGTTTCTTCCCCAATTGGCTCAACGAAACCATTCGCGCAAGCTTCACACCAATTATTAATGCTTTGAACACAGTATTCTAAACGACAATTCAGAATTATAAACAACAATAACAATGGATTATTCACAATTTGGGGCAATGTTGCCCGAACTCATAATTCTGGGTCTGTTCCTTATCGTCTTTCTGTTTGACACATTCTGCGGAGAGGGACAGAAGAAGATGCTGACCCCTTTCACAACTATATTGTTTGGTCTGGCCACAGTGGCAATTTGGCTAATTCCTTCTTGTGGAAAAGAGATTTTCGGCGGGATGTATGTAGATGATACTGCATGCAAAGCAATGAAAGCAATTTTGAACATTGGTGTTTTTATCGTTTTCCTACAGTCGGCTAAATGGACTGAAAGCGATGAAGTGGCCATTCGTAAAGGCGAATTTTATGAATTGATATTAGTGACACTCTTCGGAATGTACCTGATGATATCAGCTCGTCATTTCCTTCTCTTCATAATTGGTCTTGAATCTGCCTCTCTTCCTTTGGCTGCTTTGGTTGCGTTCAACAAGAAACATTATGAAAGCCATGAAGCTGCTGTGAAGTATATTTTGACAGCTGTCTTCTCATCTGCCATATTGATGGCTGGCCTCTCATATATTTATGCTCTTTCAGGAGGTTCGCTTTATTTCAGCGACCTTGCCTCAGCTATTGCAAGCGGAACCAGAAGTGGACTTCTTATTGTTGGTCTTGCGTTCCTAATTGCAGGAATCGGTTTCAAGCTTTCGCTTGTACCTTTCCATCTTTGGACTGCTGATGTTTACCAGGGAGCTCCGACTGCGATCACCAGTTATCTTTCTGTTGTCTCTAAGGGGGCAGCTGCCTACGCTTTCTTCATCATCTTTGTTCAAGTGTTCGGAGCTGTTTACAGTGACCTTTGGGAATGGATGATGTATGCCATAATTATTCTCACCATTACTGTTGGTAACTTGTTTGCAATGCGTCAGAAGAACATGAAGCGCTTCATGGCCTTCTCTTCAATTTCGCAGGCTGGTTATATCATGCTTGGTGTTATGGCAGGAAACTTCGGTTTGGCATCGATGATGTTCTACATCTTCGTATATATCGTAAGCAACCTTGGCGCCTTCGCTGTTATCTCTTCAATTGAGAATAAGACTGGCAAACTTAGCATGGATGATTACGATGGACTACACAAGACCAATCCTTGGCTATCGTTTGCCATGACCTTAGCGATGTTCTCTTTGGCAGGTATTCCTCCATTCGCAGGATTCTTCAGTAAGATTCTTATCTTTACCTCAGTTACTTCAACAGGGTCGATGGCATTGTATATGCTCGTATTGGTAGCGCTTATCAACACCATCATCTCCCTTTACTATTATCTCCTTGTAGTAAAAGCAATCTGGATAAAACCGGGAGATGCAAAGGTTGAAGCATTCAGAAGTTCAACAGGCGAAAGAATAGCATTATGGATCTGTGTAGCCGGTATCGTATTCTTCGGTCTTGTTCCTTACATTTACGACTACTGCTACGATGCAGTAAAAGCCGCCTACGGCATCTTGATGTAATAGAATATAATTCTTTTAGATAAATAAGACGTGTTGCAATAGCTGCACGTCTTTTTTACATCAGGAGATATGATAATTTAAAATTTGATGCAAATGTTATAAAAAATGATGTTTTGCAAAAAAAGGTATTGCAAAACATCTTTTTGCATTTGTATTTGTTAAATGAATAAGTTAATTTTGTGAATACAAGATTACGACAGTGTCTTTCTCCTCTTTTGCGAATCAATAAGGCTATTTGGCATAGACCACCCTCAAGGGAAACAATGCTTTCCGGCATATTTATACGTGAAAAACTCAATTAGCTGTCGAAGAAAAAGAAATTACAAACCCGTTAAACACATAGTCATGAGTTATCTTAAATTTGACAAGAACCTTATGATCAATCTGGAGCAGAGCCTTCCCAAGGAGATGCTCCGTACCAACAAGTCGGGCGCGTATCATTGCACCACCATTGTGGGTTGCAACACGCGTAAGCAGCATGGTTTGCTTGTGATCCCGATTCCGGAGATGGATGACAAGGCTCATGTTCTGCTGTCGTCGCTCGATGAATCGGTGATACAGCATGGAGCCCCTTTCAATTTAGGGCTTCATCAATATGGCGATAATATTTTTAGCCCTAACGGACACAAGTATATCCGGGAATTCAACTGCGAAAGCGTGCCCGTGATGACCTACCGTGTGGGCGGAGTGATCTTAACCAAGGAGAAGGTGTTTATCTCCCATGAAAACCGCATCCTTATCAAATACACTTTGGTTGAGGCTCATTCGGATACTTTCCTCCGCTTCAAACCCTTCCTTGCTTTTAGAAATGCCAACGACCTGTGCGTGGAGAATGGCGTGATCAATAAAACAGTAAAGCCGGTGGAAAATGGAATTGCCACATGCCTCTACGATGGTTATCCCGAATTATACATGCAATTCAATAAACCTGTGGAATGGGTCAATGATGGTCATTGGTATAATGGAATTGAATATGTAAAGGATAAGGTGAGGGGAATCCCTTACAAAGAAGACCTTTGGGTTCCGGGATATTTCGAACTTCCAATAAAGAAAGGGGAATCCATAATTTTCTCCGCTTCAACATTTGAGACCGACCCGGCTAAATTTGAGGAAACCTACGCTAAAGAACTTGAGACACGTACTTGTCGTACCAGTTTCTATAACTGTCTTAAAAATTCGGCCAAGCAATTCTATCTGAAGAAACCCGACGGAATGTATATCATGGCCGGTTATCCTTGGTATAATGTCAGGGCTCGTGATGAAGTGATGGCTCTCCCCGGTTGCACACTCGCTATCAATCATGAAGAAGACTATCATGAAATTCTCGGCACATTTCTAAAAGCACTGAGAAAATATATTGAGACAGGGGAGAAGGACGCCACAATTGGTGAGATTGATCTTCCTGACATTCCTCTTTGGACAATATGGGCAATCCAGCAATATCGTCGCGACACCGACACAAAGACCTGTCGAGTAAAATACGGGGAGGATGTTAAATATTTGGTAGATGCCGTAAGAGGAGGCAGAATCAAAAATTTAAATCTTAATCCTAACGGGCTGGTAAGTTCCGACGGACAGAATACCCCTGTGACATGGCTTTCGGCCTCGATCAACGGAAAACCCATCATACCTCGAACCGGTTACATCCTTGAGTTTAATGCCCTATGGTATAACGCTGTGAAATTCCTAAGTTCTCTTATGGAGGATGAAAAGGGCTATGAGGACTATCGTCGCGAACTTGAGGAGCTTGCCGACACGATTAAGGGCTCATTTATTGATACGTTCCTCAACGATTATGGGTATCTTTACGATTATGTAAACGGTAGTTATACCGATCTTGAGGTACGCCCCAATATGGCCATTGCTATAGGATTGGAATATTCACCTCTCGACCGTCGTCAGCGTAAGAAAGTTCTTGATCTATGCACTCGCGAACTCCTTACTCCTAAAGGGCTACGTTCTCTTTCGCCGAAGAGTTATGCTTATAATCCGACGTATGTTGGAGGCCCGATCGAACGCGAATATGCCGTGCACCAAGGTCCGGCCCGTCCATGGTTGTTTGGTTTCTATGCCGATGCTTATTTCAAAGTGTTCGGAGTAAGTGGTCTCTCATTCATTGAGCGAATGCTTATCGGTTACGAAGATGAGATGACAGAGGGTTGCATCGGTTCGCTTTCAGAGATGTATGATGGTAATCCTCCCTTCACAGGGCGTGGCGCGGTCAGCACAGCTAAGAATGTTGGAGAGATATTACGCACTCTAAAAAGTGTGAAAAAAATGAATAAACTTCTAACCGCTCAAACCGAATAAGAATATGAAAGCATTAATGTTTGGATGGGAGTTTCCTCCTCATATTCTCGGAGGATTGGGAACTGCAAGCTATGGCTTGACCAAGGGAATGTTCAATAATGGGGACATGGATATCACCTTCGTGATTCCTAAACCCTACGGTGACGAAGAGAAAGGGTTTGCAAGAATTATTGGCGCTTGCAACACTCCTGTGGCATGGCGCGATGTTAGCTGGGATTATGTTCAAAACCGCATCGGGAATGTTATGGATCCGCAGCTTTATTATGACTTGCGCGATCATATCTACGCCGATTTCAATTATATGAGGCTCAATGATCTTGGATGTATTGAATTCTCCGGACGTTATCCAGATAATATTCTCGAAGAAATCAATAACTATTCAATAGTGGCCGGTGTGATTGCACGCACAGTGGATTTCGATATCATTCATTCTCACGACTGGTTGACTTACCCCGCTGGTATTCATGCAAAGAACGTTACAGGCAAACCATTGGTGATCCATGTGCATGCCTCTGAGTTTGACCGTTCGCGTGGAAAGCCTAATCCTACGGTCTTCGCAATTGAGAAAGATGGTATGATGAATGCCGATCATATCATTACTGTATCTGAGCTCACTCGTCGAACTGTGATTGACAAATATGGAATCGACCCGGCAAAAGTTACAACCGTTCATAATGCCGTTATTCCTTTGAGCGACGAACTCCTAAATCTCGAAAAACGTGAGAGCAAGGATAAGGTGATCACCTTCTTGGGACGTATCACAATGCAGAAAGGCCCGGAATATTTCGTTGAGGCAGCTGCAAAAGTGCTCCAGAAGAACAAGAATGTTCGGTTTGTAATGGCAGGTGGAGGCGACATGGAAGCTGCCATGATTAAATTGGCCGCAAAACGAGGAATAGCCGACCGTTTTCACTTCACCGGTTTCCTTCGTGGAAAAGAGGTTTATCAGATGTTCCGCGACTCTGATGTTTATGTGATGCCGTCAGTTTCCGAACCTTTTGGTATCTCGCCATTGGAGGCTATGGAAATGGGTGTACCCTCGATTATCTCCAAGCAAAGTGGATGTGCCGAAATTCTTGAGAATGTGATTAAAACGGATTACTGGGATATCGACGCAATGGCAGATGCAATGCATGCTCTAATTTCCTATCCCGCTCTTCATAACACTCTGCGCGACCGCGGAATCGAGGAGATTCATCAGATCACATGGGAGAAAGCCGGTAAGAAGGTTATCGATATCTATAAAAACGTGATCGCTTCGAGAAAATAATATAAGTCCGATTGATTTCGGAAAAAGAAAAACCAATAAAGACATTAAGAATATGAAATCAGTTTGTTTCTATTTCACCATACATCAGCCATATCGCCTGAAACGCTACCGCTTCTTCGATATCGGTAACGATCATTACTATTATGATGATTATGCAGATGACGAAATCATCACTCGTCTGGCCAACAATTCATATATGCCCATGGCAGATACCCTTCTCGATATCATCAAGAAGACCAACGGAGGGTTCAAATGCTCTATCTGCATTTCCGGCACGGCAATTGAACAGTTACAGATGTATGTTCCGGAATTTATAGATAAGCTTCGCCAGCTGGCCGACACAGGATGCGTGGAATTCCTTTCCGGCACCTACGCCCATTCTCTTGCTTCTCTTGAAGATCCCGAGGAATTCCTCCGCGAAGTAAAGATGCACGACGATCTTATCCATACCTTATTTGGAAAACGTCCCTCAGTCTTTGCCAACACTGAGCTGATATATGATGATGATATTGCTCTCCTTATAAAGAGCATGGGTTTCAATACGGCAGTTACCGACGGTGCTAAGCATATTCTCGGTTGGAAATCGCCTAATTATGTTTATAGCGCTGCGACTGCTCCCGATTTGAAGCTGCTTCTTACAAACGATAAACTGGCAGAAGATATCTCCCGCAACTTCAATAATCCCGAATGGGACGAATATCCTCTCACAGCCGATAAGTATGTTCACTGGATCGCATCTCTTCCGGAGGAGGAACAAGTGATCAACTTGTATCTGAGCATGGATACGTTTGGCTCGTTCTTGCCTGCATATACAGGAATCTTCGAGTTTATGAAGGCTCTTCCCGATTTCGGAAAAGAGATGGGGGTAGAGTTCACCACTCCTTCTGATGTTGTTGCAAAGCTCAAACCGGTCGGAGAGTTATCCGTGCCTTATCCAATCTCAGATATTGATGAGGCTCGCGATGTGTCTGCCTGGAAAGGTAATGAGCTTCAGAGAGAGGCCTTGAACAAGCTATATGGTGTGGCCGAACGAGTAAGCATGTGCACAGACCGTCGTTTGAAACAGGATTGGGAATATCTCCAGAGCAGCGACCATTTCTATTACATGAGCACAAAGAATATGGCCGATGGTGCCGATCATGCTGCTTTCAGTCCGTACGATTCTCCGTTTGCAGCCTTTACCAACTATATGAATGTGCTTGCCGACTTCCTTGTGAGAGTTCAGGAACAGTTCCCGGAAAACATAGACAACGAGGAATTGAATTCTCTTCTTCTCACCATTCGCAATCAGGCATCAGAAATTGAAAGCTTGAAAAAGGAGATTAAGTCTGTTCGCACCAACATAGAAAACTCCGACGAAAAAGAGGAAGTAGTAGTAAAAGAGGAAGTGGTTGAAGAGCCGGCTAAAAAAACAACGCGCAAAACAGCAGCAAAGAAACCAGCCGCTGCAAAAAAGACCACCCGTAAAACAGCAAAGAAAGACTGATCGTTAGTATAAAAAAATAAGAGCCGACTTGTCGGCTCTTATTTTTTTATTTATACTTTTTCTATTTTATATCCGTTGAGTCGTCTCGTTTCGGTGTCGAAATTAGCGCCTATGAGGAAAATCTCTTTTTCAGAGGGCAGATACTTTAGCCAATATTTCTTTTCATGAATCTGAGCCAAAGCTTCTTCAGGTGTAGAGTTGATTTTAAACTCAAAGATATAGATGAACTCGTGTGTTTCAACGGTAAGATCTATACGACCGTCGGAGGTTCTATCCTCTATTTTTACATACTGACCCATGAGCATGAATAAAATGTAGGCGGCATTTTGAAAATGTGCCTCTGCAGAACCCTTTTCTGAGTAAGGAACTCCGGCCAACATGCTTTCCAAAAACGACATGAATTCTTCCACCCTCCCTGAAGTAATGGCCAAAACAAATTTCTTGATCGTAAAGCTCCCAGGCTGATTATCCGGTTTGATATAGTAAGGAATAAGAAAAGAGAGGAAACCCACGCGCACTTCCTGATTAGGATAATCAAGAGTATAGATGCGGAAAAGAGGATCATAGCTCTTTATGGTGAGGTATCCGGTCTGATATAATGTTGGGATGGGGTCGGAGGACGGGATTCCAGCAGATTCTAATTTGCTTGACTCAATCTCAACGGGCGCAAGGTCGCGTAGCATCCACTGTTCCTTTTCAATAAGGTGAATCAGATGGGAAGGGGTTCCGTATTCAAACCAATAAGGACCTAAACGCATTTTAGCAAAAACGCTTACCAAACTGAACGGATTGTAAATATCGGGAGAAATATCCGAGAAATGATAACCATCATAGTTTACTCGAAGCAATTCACGTGTTTCCTCATAATTCTTACCCTCCTTATGGGCTAATTTTGCGATTCCATCTGCAAAAAATGAGTCGAGTTCTTCAGAAGTAATGCCACAGATTCCCGCAAATTTCTCTTCAAAGGAAATGTCACGTAGATTATTCAGATCTGAGAAGATAGAGACCTTGCTGAAACGTGCAACTCCCGTGAGCAAGGCGATCTCAATGTAGGAATCCATCGACTTGAGATTGCTATAGACGGACTTAAGCATATTCCTAAAATCCTCAGAAAGTCGTTCGTCTCCAATTGATGAAAGAAGCGGCTTATCATATTCATCTATAAGAATAACAACCTTTTTATTAGTCTTTTCGTACGCTCTCCTAATAACATTTCGAAATCGAATGCTCGGTGAAAGGGTAGAGAGAGAATCGGGGTTCTCCATTTCAAACTTCCTTTCCCAGTCTCTGAGGTGCGAATCCAAAATCTCTTGCAATCCGTTACCACTCTGATAACTTCCGCTGTTCAGATCAAGATGCAACACAGGATGGGGCTCCCAGTCTTCGGTGAGAGAGTCCAGCGCGAGGCCTTTGAATAGATCGCGTCGCCCTTGATAATAAGCCTCTAAAGTAGAAATGAGTAAACTTTTCCCAAAACGTCGTGGCCTTGAAAGAAAGAAATAGCCTTTAGTCTTTATGATCTGGAAGATATATGGGGTTTTATCGACATATAAATATCCTTCTTCCCTTATTTTGGGAAAACTCTGGATTCCGACGGGATATTTTATTTCTTTAGTAGTGTCTGTCATAACGCGAACGTAATATAATATCGCGAAGATAATAAAAAATTAGCAGTTTATCATCTTGAATCTGAAATTAATGCTTCGCTTTTGAAGCAGCCTCAGCTGCTTCCTCATCTTTTAAAAGAATATCATGGATCTGCTCAGGTGTTGGCAAAGGAATATCCTTAAGCAAAATTTTATCATATTCCTCATACGATTGAGCAATAAGAGGGTTCATCACATTCAACAGACCGGCATAGATGGTATCAAACTCAGGGATGATATTGTTTTCCCCTACATTATCGTATTCACGGAAAAAACGTCCTAAAGTCAAATCACCTACTTGAAGGGCAGGAGAGAGACCTGTATCTGATTCGTTAAGTTTAACAATATAAATTAACTTGGCGTCTAACAACTTACTCGCAACACGGTTAACAATTCTTACAGGAAGGTTATACTTTGCTGCAATCTCTTGATTGGAGAGAGGAGTGTCTTCATGGATAAAGCGCTGAAC
>CAZXGU010000118.1:0-9309 GCA_964640375.1 uncultured Sangeribacter sp.
AAATATGAAATTCATGATTAGGGCAATTGTGTCAAATATAATATTCTACCAATTCCACAAGGCCGGTGCGCACGGCGAATTTTGTGGCCTCATAGATATTGTTTACTTCCAGTTTCCTGAAAATGTTTTTCTTGTGGGTAATTATTGTATGGGTGCTCGAATTGCGCTCGGAGGCTATCTCCTTAACCGATTTCCCTTTGGCAATCATTATCAGGATCTCTCGCTCCGAATTGGTCAGTGAGACGGTGTGCCCATCAGATGAAACCGGCAACGTAGCTGATTGCTGGCTTGTGATCTGGTGACAGATATAGCGTTCGCCATTTAAGGCAGACCTAAAGGCCATTACAATCTCGCTGCGGCTACATTCCTTCATCACTATCCCTATCCTTTCCTCAAGCAATATGCGGCGGATAAGAGTCAATGAAAGTTCGTTGGAGAAAAAAATCCATCTCACGTTGCTGAAACGTCTCTGCAGTATAAGGAAATCTTCGAAGCCACGCAAGTCAAACAGGGTATAGTCGAGCACTACAACAGAGTCAGGATGCTTTGTCAGACAAGCCGCCAACGACTTCCTGTCGGCCACATCCAAGACTTCGTGCGAAGGATGAAGGCTTTTTACCACCCCATGAAGTCCTTCGCACGTTATATCTTGGTTGTCAGCGATTACTATGGTTGCGGGGGGAATATCCATAAGTCCACATTCATAGTTTACAACTCATTATAATGGATAGTCCTCGAAAGCGTAGAGCACAGTTGACAAATACCTTTCACCGGTGTCAGGCAGTAGAGCCACAATGGTCTTTCCCTCATTTTCCTTACGTTTTGCCAATTCAAGAGCTGCATAGAGAGCTGCACCTGCTGAGATTCCTACCAATAGACCCTCTTTTTGTGCAAGAAGGCGTGAGCTCCTAATTGCATCATCATTTTTCACCGTGATCACCTCGTCAATCACTGCTGCATCATAGTTGCCAGGCACAAAACCTGCTCCAATACCCTGAATCTTATGAGGACCCGGTTTACCACCTGAGAGCACTGCTGAATCTGCAGGCTCAACAGCTACAGCTTTGATGTCGGGATTATGACTTTTCAAACCTTTTGCAGTGCCACTGACTGTGCCACCGGTCCCAACTCCAGCTACAAAAATGTCAACCTTTCCATCAGTATCTTCCCAGATTTCTTCTGCAGTATGAAGAGTATGTGTCCTGGGATTAGCCGGATTATCGAATTGCTGAAGTATAATGGAACCGGGATTCTCATCTTTCAGCTCGTTGGCCTTCTTTATAGCTCCTTTCATTCCTTCGCTACCGGGCGTCAGCACAAGCGTTGCACCGAGTGCCTTGAGCAGATTCTGACGTTCGATGCTCATTGTCTCCGGCATAGTGAGGATGAGGCGATAGCCTTTTACAGACGATACCCAGGCCAGCCCGATACCTGTATTGCCACTTGTTGGCTCAATTATAAGGGACCCGGGGGTGAGAAGGCCGGCCTTCTCAGCATCCTCTATCATAGCAAGGGCAATGCGATCTTTCACGCTGCCTCCGGGATTGAAGTATTCGAGTTTTACCAATACCTTTGCTTTAAGATCTTCGGCCTTTTCTATGTTGGTTACCTCAAGAAGGGGGGTATTGCCGATAAGTTCTGTAAGATTCTTTTTAATATTTGCCATATCTATTTATATTATTTATATTATTTTTTCATGTTGCAAAATTAATAATATTCCTTCCTTTTAGTAATACCATTGATGTGGTATTTTTCAAAAAAAAGAAAATCGGCACCCAAATGCCGATTTTATTAGATAAGTAGCTTTCAAAAATTAATCGATATATGTAGCTTTAGAAATCTTGAACGCTAAAACTTGTTCTTTTTGGTTGCTTTAGTCTTGTCAGTCAGTCGAATATGAATATATTCTCCTTCCTTCCGCAACTAAATCAACACAAAAATAACTGCGTTTTATCTGTTCATTAATTTTTAACAGCTACTTATTTAG
The DNA here is from genome assembly GCA_964640375.1 of uncultured Sangeribacter sp. Lineage (GTDB taxonomy): Bacteria > Bacteroidota > Bacteroidia > Bacteroidales > Muribaculaceae > Lepagella. The sequence continues at coordinate 1,988 of CAZXGU010000118.1, forward strand.
AAGAATTCTCGTCCCCTCTTAAAGACGGGATGCTAAATCAGAATTTTTTTCTTATTCTTGCAAGTCTATGTGGCTATTTCTTAATTATTTTAATTCTTCCAAGAAAATTTCTCCCTTTCTGAGAAAGCGACTCCCACCATTCCTTTCTTCGCCTCTTTTTCATTTCGCTTTCATATTTTTTAAGCAGCTGATTTGCTTCATCAGGATAGGCGGCAGCACAGAATTTTAAATTAGGGATAGCCTTTGAAAGTATTTCTACGACCTCCCTCGTTAAATCTTTTTCAAAAAAGCGCTTTACAGGAGTAGTGTCAACCCAGGGTTCATCTGGTGATACTTTTATAATTTCCTTTGAAATCTGAGTTGGTATATGACTTATAGTCTTATATACCAATTCCTGATTTTCTCCCAAATTTTCTGAAAAGCATACGTGGATATTAGTTTCGACGGTGCCATAGACAGGAGGAATGTCATTGTCCATAGTCAGACAATATGATGGATCCAATTTCACCGTGCGGATCCAAAATACAGCAACTTTAATATTTTCATTCATCTCAATCTAATTTTATGATTAATTTCTACGATTGCAAAATTAAACCATTGCTGCGCAACCATCTTGCGCATTCAAAAAAAATTCGATGAATAAAAATTTCTTTCTCTTAGCGTCGAATCAATTTAGCCTTGGTTGGAGGAAGCATCGAAATGGCGTTAGCCAGCTTATTTAATTCTTGAGCTTCGGAATAGATAATATTTTTCTGAGTTTCTTTATATTTCTCACTACTAATGATCAGCAATCTACCCTCCCCACAAAGATCAAATAATTCTTTATACGGTTTCTTTCTTTCGGAGAAAAGATAATCAACGATAATAATAAGACTCGAACCCTCTGTAATGGCTTTATCTCGATATATTTTTTCTTCCGGGTTATAAAAAGGGGAAACCAAAACTCCACCACATCTAATTGTTTCTTCCCAAAACCTAATTTTTTTCTCTAAGTCGGGAGTATTTTCTTTTTTTCTACTAATTTTGACAGCAGCCTTTACTGGCTCATCCAAAAGACAGAGATTCCCATATAACCCATACCTCTTGCCCTCGATTTCAATCATCACCTTATGATAAAAATATTCGGGCGTTAATTTCTTGATTAAATATCGGCGTGGATTATCTGCGATGTAATTATAAAAGGCATCTTTCGCACCCTCCCTGAAAGCAATCTTATCATTAAACCCTGGCTCAAATACACCGGGCAAGATATTCACTGAATCCTTATCGGAATTATATTTCAACCATTCTTGGGAACAATTTTTCTTGAATATCGCTATTAAAGAACCGAGATGTTGCGGCAGCCGCTCACGCACATATATTTCAAAATGAATATGATCAGGCATTACTACTCGCCGTAAAATTTTAATTTGAGCAAACTCATTTTCCCATTTTTCCATCTGCTCATAGATGATGGTTCCTAATTTGGAAGGGGTAAGAATCGGAGTAATCTTTTTATAACGAGCATCATGGGTTATAACCGAGAATACAGGATGCTCCTTGCTTTTAAGAATAGTGATTATATAAATGCAGGGAGCATAGTAGTCATGATTATGACAGCGACGATTATAATTGGAAGGGAGAGGCATTGGGATTATTTTAGAATTAAAAATCTAAAGATTTTTCACAGAACCAAGATGATTCCTTTTTCAGGAGAATTTGCAAATCTAAAGATTTTTCACAGAACCAAGATGATTCCTTTTTCAGGAGAATTCCTTTTTCAAGAGATTCCTTTTTTGTGGAGCATCTTGGTTCTGTGAAAGAGCTTTAGCTCTGTTTGCAGGCGTGGGCAGCAGCGAGGATTATTTCGCTGAGGGTGGGATGGCCGAAAATGGTTTCTTTGATGGAGGCGGCTGTGGCGCCGGCGTTCATGAAATCAACGCATTGCTGAGCTAAAAGGGCTGCATCGGCTCCCATGATGTGGGCGCCAAGTAGCTTGCCGTCTTCTTTTGAGAAGATGAGCTTGCATAATCCTTCCTCCTCTCCCATTGCCAAGGCTTTACCGTTGGCACGGTAGAAACTTTTGCCGCATGCCACCGCAATCCCTTTTGCCTTACATTCCTCCTCAGTCATTCCTGCCATTCCGCATTCGGGAAGAGTGAAGACTGCCGATGGAACCAAATCAAACCGAATCGAATCCTTCTTGCCTTCAATGGCATTAAGAGCTCGAAGTCCCTGGAAAGAGGCTACGTGTGCCAGCATCATCCGGGCATTCACATCCCCTATGGCATAGATATGCTCCACATTGGTCTGCATATCATTATTCACGGGAATTCCTTTCGGAGAATATTCCACTCCGGCAGCCTCAAGATTCAAACCCTCAACACGCGGTGTCCTACCAACAGCCATAAGAATATCGGAGCTCATCACCTCCCCCTCTTTTCCTTTGGCCTCATAGACCACGCGTATTCCTTCATCGGTTTTCTCTATTTTCTTCGCGGCTGCTCCGGTTATGATTTCAATTCCGCGCTTCGACAATGCCTGCTTCAGACGCTTGGAAATATCTCCATCGAAAGGCGGAAGAATCTGCTTCATAAATTCTATGACTGTCACCTTCGAACCAAGATTGCTGAAAATGGATGCAAATTCCATTCCAATCACCCCTCCTCCAATAATGGTTAGAGATTCAGGGATATAATCAATGGAAAGGATATCAGAAGAATCCATCACGCAATCCAGGTCATGACCTTCAATGGGAAGCGACTTGGAAACGCTACCTGTGGCGATGATGATATCATCTGCTGAGTATTCCTCACCGTTTGCCACAACTGTTTTTGCATCTTTAAAAGAAGCCTTTGCATCCACAACAGTAACCCCTGCCGATTTGAGCAATCCGGCTACGCCATCACGAAGCTTCGCAACAACCTCATTCTTGCGGGCAGCAATCTTTGTGAAATCCACTGAGAAAGTGAAATCATCTATACCGAAACGGTCAGCTTCCTTAAACTGCGCCACCATCTCGGCGTCGCGACAAAGACACTTCGTCGGGATGCAACCTTCATTAAGGCATATTCCGCCTAAAGCTCCGCCATTGAAGATAACGACGCTTTTGCCTCGATGAGCGGCCTCGACGGCTGTTTCATACCCGCCGGGGCCTGCTCCTATAATAATAAGATCTGCTTTCATGCTTTCTCCTTCATCTGACGATAAGACAATATCGGTTTCTTAGCTGCTGTGGTTTCATCAGGATGAGAGATAGGAGTGGTGAGAGGCGCTTTCTTCACCATTTCCGGATTCTCTTTAGCCTCTTTGGCCACACGATGCATCACCTCAATAAACTGATCGAGGGTTTCCTTGCTCTCGGTCTCAGTCGGCTCAATCATCATTGATTCGTGGAAGAGCAACGGGAAATAGATTGTGGGGGCATGGAAGCCATAATCGAGCAAGCGTTTGGCAACGTTAAGCGTTGTCACTCCTGTGGACTTATCTTTCAATCCGTCGAACACAAATTCATGCTTGCATGCGCCCTCAATCGGAAGGAGATAATCATCTTTAAGCGACTCCTTGATATAATTGGCATTAAGGGTGGCCATCGGGCCTACATTCTTCAGATTCTCCTTACCCAAAGAGAGGATATAAGCGTAAGCCTTCATCATCACTCCGAAATTTCCGAGGAAAGAGGAGATATTGCCAAGACTCTTCTCGCCATTCTCGATATAGAATTTTCCATCCTCCCCTTTCTTCACATGCGGATTAGGCAAAAATTCCACCAAATGGGCAGCCACGCCAACAGGACCTGAGCCTGGGCCACCACCGCCATGAGGCGTGGAGAATGTTTTGTGAAGATTGATATGCATGATATCGAATCCCATATCCCCGGGGCGCACCTTTCCGAGCATCGGGTTCAAGTTCGCTCCGTCATAATAGAGCAATCCACCAGCCTCATGCACTAATTTGGCAATCTCCATAATCTCGGTTTCAAACATGCCAAGGGTATTGGGATTGGTCATCATAATGCCGGCCACAGTATCATCGAGCAGAGGTTTCAAATCCTCCACATCAATAGAGCCGTTTGGCTTGGATTTCACCTCCACCACTTCAAGACCTGCCACCATAGCAGAAGCGGGATTTGTTCCATGCGCAGAATCAGGCACAATAACCTTGCGACGCTTCTCATCACCGCGGGCTATATGATACTGACGCATCACCATCAGACCTGTCAGCTCACCGTGAGCACCGGCGTAGGGATTCAGAGTAAACTCAGCTAAGCCGGCGATATTGGCAAGAGCTTTCTGGAGATTATAATAAAGCTCTAAGGCTCCCTGAGCCGACTCAGCAGGCTGCAATGGATGAAGAGAGGAAAATTCCGGCATAGCAGCCACCTCTTCATTAATTTTTGGATTATATTTCATGGTGCAGCTACCGAGGGGATAGAAACCGGTGTCAACACCAAAATTCTTGGAAGAGAGGTTAGTGTAATGGCGCACCACGTCGAGCTCACTCACCTCCGGCAATTCCGGAGCCTCCTTGCGGAGAAGATCGGAGGGTATATCTTTTAGCGCATCGCATTCATATTTATCGGTCGGGAGGGCATAACCTTTTCTCCCGGGACGCGACAATTCAAAAATCAGTTTATCGTAATATTCCATTTCTTTCCCTTTAGGCCTCCAACATTAATGTAACAAGATTATCTATCTCCTCTTTTGTGCGCTTCTCGGTCACAGCGAACATCACACGGCCATCACCGATCTCAACGCCACCCATAATACCCTTATCCAGAAGATAAGCATTCACTTTCTTCATATCAAGATCTGTTTCAACCACAAATTCCTTCAAGAAGGGCTTATCAAACGCCGGGCGGAATTTACCGCTTTCAATGAGCTTGTTATATAAATAATGCGCACCATTAGCTGAAAGCATATTAACCTCACGCAAGCCTTTCTCACCTAAAAGAGATAAATAAATAGTGGCATAAAGCGCCATTAAGCTTTGGTTTGAACAGATGTTACTTGTGGCTTTTTCGCGACGTATATGCTGTTCGCGTGCTTGAAGGGTCAGCACATAGCAACGAGTGCCCGAGGCATCTGTTGTGGCCCCTACCACACGACCCGGCATCTTTCTAATGAGCGATTGCCGACAAGAAAGGAAACCAAGGTAAGGACCGCCAAATTGCATAGGCATTCCCAGAGTCTGCCCATCTCCACATGCAATATCCGCATCCCATTCAGCCGGCGAACGGAGCACGGCAAGAATGGAAGGATCGGCATAAATTGTCATCAATGCTTTGGCAGCATGAATGGTATCAGCCACGCCGGTGAAATCTTCGATAATGCCATAACGATTGGTTGAAGGGAGAATAACGCCAGCCACATCTCCGGCTGCCAAAGACTCCTTCATGGCCTCAAGATTGGTCACGCCGTCGGCCTCCGGAATCTCGGTTATATCAACGCCATGGAATTTGGCATAGGTTTTAACCACCTTCATCACATGCACCGGAAGAGTGGCCGAAAGGAGCACACGGTTCTTTTTCTTAGCCGACGCAACCATCATAAACATAGCCTCGGCTGCCGAAGTGGCGCCATCATACATGGAAGCATTGGTCGATTCCATGCCTGTGAGCTCGCTTATCATGCTCTGATATTCAAAAATATATTGAAGCGTGCCTTGGGAAATCTCAGGCTGATAGGGAGTATAGGCAGTGTAGAATTCACTTCTTTCAAGAAGATGCGGAATCACGGAAGGAGCATAATGGTCGTAAACACCATTTCCGCCGAAAACAATCAAAGAATTGTTTTTCTCAGCCAATTCTTTGAAATGCTTGCGGAGTTCGATTTCCGACATTGCGGAGGGTATATCATATTCCTCCTTGAAAATAACCTCTGAAGGGATATCGGCAAAAAGATCATCCACGGAGTTCACTCCGATTTTATCTAACATAGCCTTTATATCCTCATCGGTGTGGGGTATATAGCGATTGCTCATTTTTTAGATTAGTTTTTCATGAAATTAGATGAAGTCGTCGGGCAATATGGCATCCCCATCCACCTGACGACTTCTTTATTTACATCTACATTTATTACCGAAGATTAACCTTCGCATATTTTAGCGTAGGCATCAGCATCGAGAAGGCCGTCAACCTGTGAAGGATCCGACATAGCAATCTTGATGAGCCATGTGCCGAAAGCATCCTCATTGATAGCTTCGGGAGTGTCTTCAAGCTTTTCGTTAATCTCTATCACACTTCCTGAAACGGGAGTGTAAAGATCGCTGGCAGCCTTAACCGATTCAACAGCGCCAAACTCATCGCCTGCCTCGAATTCATCACCGACCTCGGGAAGGTCAACATAAACGATATTTCCGAGGGCATGTTGTGCATAATCGCTGATACCGATAACGGCCACATCACCGTCAACTCTTACCCACTCGTGTGATTCCGCATAGCGGCAATCTTTCTCTATTTTACTCATAGTTTCGCTTTATCTATTTTATTTTTTATAATTCTTATCGTAAAATCTTTTCTTCACCACCTTTGCAGGGAATGTTTTCTTGCGTATGCGCACCTCTACCTCTGTTCCGAGTTTATCGTAGGGTTTATCAATCATTGCCATTGCCACGCTTTTGCCTGTCGAGATGGAGCGATAGCCAGTGGTGACCTCCCCCACTTTCTCGCCATTCATTTCCACCGGATAGCCATGGCGCGGGATAGCATTCCCTTCGAGTTCAAGCCCCACGATGCGGCGTTTCACTCCCTCAGCTTTCTGTTTCGCCAATGCTTCCTTGCCAATGAATTCCGGCTTATCAAGCTTTACAAACATGCTCAGGCTTGCTTCAATAGGAGTGATATCGTCGGCCAATTCATCGCCATAGAGCGGCAAACCCACTTCGAAGCGAAGTGTATCTCGGCAACCGAGGCCACAAGGCTGCACTCCGGCATCCATGAGCTTATCCCATACCTTGCGGATATATTCATGCGAACCATAGATTTCGAAGCCATCTTCTCCGGTGTAACCCGTGCGGCTCACAATTACCTCCTCACCATCAATGGGGAAGGTTTTGAAATTATAGAAAGGAATATCCTTTACAGCAATACCGAGCACCTTTTCAACAGTTTCCTCAGCCTCCGGGCCTTGCACTGCCACCTCTCCATAAACAGGGCTTTCGTCGGTGATTTCCACATCGAAACCCTCTGCATTTTTCATGATCCAAGCCACATCCTTATCGATATTTGAAGCATTGATCACGAGGAAATATTCATTATCGTTTACCTTATAAACAAGAAGATCATCAACCACGCCGCCGTTTTCATAGCACATCATGCCATAGAAAATCTGGCCGTCGGGAGC
>CAZXGU010000119.1:0-9277 GCA_964640375.1 uncultured Sangeribacter sp.
ATTGTTCAAGATTTCCATAATTTTTAATATCGATTAATTTTCAATACTTACTTAATAATCAATTTAAAGTTAATCTGTATGAAACGTATAGTTTTTCTTTTTGCCATCCTCCTCTGCACTTTGAAATCATTTTCCTCAAATCCAGTTTTAGATAATCCGAATAACAGTCCATATTGGGGGGTAAGAATTGGATATGATTGGAATCTGCCAGGCAAATGGGACACACCCTTTGGAGAGGATATCGACATGTTCCGTTCCGGTGGAGGTTTCTCTGTTGGAGCAATATATAATATTCCTTTGAAAGCCAATCTCTTTTTCGAGCCTGGGGTATATTTCTATTATGATACTTATTCTTATAAGGATGTTATAATTACTGATGAATTTGGTAATGAAAAGGATTCTGATCCAAAGATAGTTAAAAGCGGTTTCCGTATTCCTTTGTCTTTGGGATATAGATTTGATTTATCAGATCGATTCAGTGTGTCTATTTTTACGGGACCTCAATTCGGATATGCTTTTTATGGAAATATACATTTCAGAAATAAAGAAATTGCTGAAGAGTATCCTGAAAAATTATTTTCCGAATATGGACAGCGTCGTTTTAATATAGATTGGAATATTGGATTCGGAATAGAAGTAGATTATCGTTGGTATTTCTCTATTACAGGACAATTGGGTCTTAATGATCTTCAGAAAAATGAAGTGAAGTTTAAAGAAAATCGTCTCACTTTTGCTTTGGGGTATAATTTCTAATCATATCCTCTCTTTTTGGAATCATGGTCAGATTAACCTATGGAAGTCTGCATGATTTTATATAATTTTGCAGAAAAATAATATTCATGGGAAGGAAAAACAAACCGTTGCCTCTTCTTGAGGCTGTCGAAATAACAGGAGTAGCCGCCGAAGGGAAAGCCTTGGCAAGAACTAAGATTAAAGAAACTGATGAATCGCCCATCGTCGTCTTTATCCCTTTTGGGGCTCCCGGCGACATTGCTAATATAAAAATAGATAAAAAGAAAAAAAGTTATGCTGAGGGGCATATTGAGAAATTAATATCTCCCTCTCCTATTAGAGAGATTCCAAAATGCAATCACTTCACTATCTGTGGAGGTTGCAAATGGCAGCATCTCCCCTATGCCGAACAATTGAAGTTTAAGCAGCAGCAGGTGGCCGACGCATTGACTCGCATTGCAAAAGTGGAGCTTCCTGATATTTCTCCAATCTTGGGTTCAGAGAAGATTTGGGAATATAGAAATAAGATGGAATATACCTTCTCCAATAAAAAGTGGAGAACCTGGGAGGATGTGAAATCGGGAAAAGAATTCACAGATAGTCCGAATGCATTAGGCTTCCATATCCCTGGAGGATTCGATAAAGTGTATCATATCGACAAGTGTCATTTGCAGGATGATCTTGGGAATCGTATTCGCAATTTTATATATGACTATGCCGAAACCAACGGTTTGACTTTTTATAATATAAAGGAAAATGTCGGCCTGTTGCGAACCTTAATGATTCGGATAGCATCTACAGGAGAGGTTATGGTTTGTCTATCTTTTGGAGAAGATAACCCTGAAGCCTCGGAGAATATTCTTAATGCCATAGCCCAAGAATTCCCTGAGATAACATCTCTCCTCTATGTGGTGAACCTAAAACTCAATGACACTATTGGTGATCTTGAAGTTAAAAGTTTTAAAGGTCCCGATTATATTGAGGAGGAAATGGAAGGATTGCGTTTCAGAGTGAATGCAAAATCTTTCTATCAAACCAACTCGCTTCAGGCCTATGAACTCTATAAGGTGGCAAGAAATTTTGCCGGTCTCTCCCCTGAGAATTCAGACTTGAATTCAGAAAAACCTTTAGTTTATGACCTATATACAGGCACAGGCACAATAGCAAATTTCGTTGCTCGACAGGCCAAACAAGTTATCGGAATTGAATATGTTGAAGCTGCAATCGAAGACGCGAAATTAAATGCTTCCGTAAATGGGCTCGACAATACGCTTTTTTATGCAGGCGACATGAAAGATATTCTCACTGACGAATTTATCGTAAAGCATGGGAGACCTGATGTAATGATAATCGATCCTCCACGTGCGGGAATGCATGAGGATGTGGTAAAGGTAATATTAAGAGCTGAACCGGATGTTTTGGTCTATGTGAGTTGTAATCCGGCTACACAAGCTCGCGATCTTGCTCTCCTTGATGAAAAATACAGGGTTACGGATGTGCAACCTGTGGATATGTTTCCACACACACATCATGTGGAAAATGTGGTTCGACTTGTAAAACGCTAAACATTAAACGCCAGATATTTTAAAGAAGAAAAGATTCCTGATTAAATTTCAGGAATCTTTTCTTCTTTAAAATATCTTTTGATTGCCTATTCTCCTTCAAAATCTATTTCATAGTTTTCGAGGAATTCCATTGTTTTAGCTATATAATCAGCCATCACGACATCATCTTCTACAAATGGAAGATGTTTACGATAATCCTTCATCACCTTCTCAATATATGGGGAAGACTTGAGAGGGCGCCGAAAATCTATTCCTTGAGCGGCATTCATCAATTCGATAGCAGCGATATATTTGAGATTATCCACAATCTTATGAAGCTTAGTTCCAGCATTAGCACCCATCGAAACAAGATCTTCCTGGCCGTTTGAACTTACGATTGAATCGCAAGAGGCTGGCCAAGCATACATCTTGTTTTGACTCACCATTGAAGCGGCTGCATATTGAGGAATCATAAAACCAGAATTTAAGCCCGGTTTAGCCACAAGGAATTCAGGCAAACCTCGCAAGCCAAGGATTAGCTGTGCTGTTCGACGCTCTGATATATTCCCGAGTTCATGAAGAGCCACACCCATATAGTCGAAAGCAAGGGCTAAGGGTTCACCATGGAAATTTCCTCCTGAAACCACTAAATCATCATCAGGGAAGACAGTGGGATTATCCGTTACGGAATTAATCTCGATATGCAGAATTTCTGTAACATGATGCATAGCATCTTTAACAGCTCCATGAACTTGTGGGATACATCTGAAAGAATATGGATCCTGAACATGCTCTTTCTCCCTTTTTATTATTTCACTTCCTTTGAGCAGCTCACGGAAAATCTTTCCTGTTTCAATTTGTCCGGGGTGAGGACGGACCTGCTGTATGCAATCCCAGAAAGGTTCAATCCGGCCATCAAAAGCTTCGAGCGACATTGCTCCAAAGAGATCAAAACAGTTCACTAAGTGCCAACCGTCGATAAGGGCCTTAATGCCATTCGCACTCATAAACTGGGTGCCATTGAGTAATGCCAAACCCTCTTTCGATTGGAGTTTTATGGGTTTCCATCCGAAGCGGTTAAGCACATCGGAACTCTTATATTTGATTCCGTCGAGCACCATCTCTCCCTCTCCAATAAGGGGAAGGAAGAGATTAGCAAGCGGAGCAAGGTCACCGGATGCGCCAAGAGAACCCCGATCGTAAACCACAGGGAGAGCATCATTATTATAGAAATCGATGATGCGTTCCACAGTCTCTACTTGAACCCCACTGAATCCCATAGTTAAGGCATGGGCTTTCAGGAGAAGCATTAACTTCACGATCACTCCGTCAACCGGCGTTCCCACGCTGCAAGAATGACTCTTAACAAGATTTTCTTGAAGAGTGGAAAGATCTTCCCTTGAGATATGTTTATTGCAAAGAGACCCGAAACCTGTTGTCACTCCATAAATAGGAACAGTGTTGTCATCAGTCTTTTTGTCGAGATATTCCCTACAATGCAGGATTCTTCCTCTGCCTTCCTCAGATAGAACCAGTTTAGTTCCATCTTTTATTATCTTTTCAATAAGATCGTAGGTGAGTTGTGATGATCCTATTGCATATATATCAAGTTTACTCATATAATAAATTTTCAATTAATCTTTAGACAAGGTTGCTACATTAGTTTTGGCAAACCACTCTACCCCTTGAAATAACAGTTGATACGCAATTCATTCCCACATAGTAAGGAAGCATACGATAATTATCAAATTCAAGAATTATTATATCGCCGCTTTTACCCTGTTCGATTGAACCGGTCTGTTCAGCCAAATCCAAAGCGGCAGCTCCATTTAATGTTAGAGCCGTAATCGTTTCTTCGATCGACATTTTCATGTAAATACATGCTAATGCAATTGTGAGAGGAATCGAGCCGCTGAAACATGAACCGGGATTAAGATCAGTGGCCAGTGCTACAGCAGCTCCGGCATCAATAAATTTACGAGCAGGAGCGTAAGGTTCCTTTAAAGCAAAAGCTGTAAGGGGAAGAAGAGTGGCAACAACACCTTTCTTAGCCATAGCCAAAACACCATCGTCGCTAACATGAAGAAGATGATCAGCAGAGACAGCCCCAAGTTCTGCAGCGAGTTCTGCGCCTCCAAGAGTAACAATCTCATCAGCATGGAATTTCAATTTAAAACCTGCATCTTTAGCCGCCTGCATGAATCTTCGAGAATCTTCAATTTCAAAAACATTCTTTTCAGTGAAGATATCGCAAAATTCAGCTTTTCCTTTTGTTGCAGGTAGCATCTCTTGGATCATGTAATCAACATATTCTCCGGTTCTACCCTTATATTCTTTCGGAACAGCATGAGCTCCCAAAAAAGTAGCAACAATCCTCAGGTTCAATTCAGGATCTTCTTTAAGAGAATTGATCACATCAAGCATCTTTATTTCAGATTCGAGATCGAGACCATATCCGCTTTTTGCCTCTACTGTCGTTACCCCCATCTGCACCATACGGTTAATAAACCATTTTGCTTTCTCTCTTAATGCTTCTATATCTGCATCGCGAGTAGCGTTGACAGTGGATTGGATTCCTCCACCGCGTTCCATTATGCTCATGTAGGAATCTCCCTTTAGTCTCCACTCAAATTCATCCGGACGATAGCCTCCAAATATCAAGTGGGTATGTGAGTCAACAAATCCAGGAAGAACTACTCGATTTTTAGCATCTATAATATTGAAATCGGATTCTTTTACCGAGCGGGCTTCCGAAGAGGGTCCACAGAAAGTGATAATTCCGTCTTCAATGATTATGGTAGCTTCCGGAATTTCCAAGAGCTGACCCATCATTTCTCCCTTGATTGCCTCTTTCCCTATTGGAGTTGCTACGTGAGCATTTCGTATTATGAGGTTACCTTTCATAATTTTCAAGGTTTATCGATAACCTTATTCACAATTTCAATTATCCGTTCTTCAGCAGCTTTTGCTTTGTCAGCTATTACTAAGGCTTCAGAAAGAAGTTTTTCAGCCACATCCCTATCTTTTAAGCCGGCAGCATTTATACGCACATTAAGCCATGCACCCAAAACAGCAGCACGGGCTGCTAAAGCGCCAACTCCGGCATCAGAAACTGAAGCGGGATTTCCTTTCTCGGCCATCTTTTCAAGAATTTCAAAAGTCTCAAATGATACTTTCATCGTATTCAATGGAACCTTAGTAGCATATAAAGTTGCTTCCTCCATAGCCAAAGCTCTTGCTGCTTTCTCCTCCTCAGTTTTCTTAGGCATAGCGAACACAGCCATGATACGATTAAAGGCTTCAGTGTCCTCATCCACTAATTGGATAAGGCGATCCTGCAATTCACGCCCTTTTACGGCAACATCAGAAAACTCTTCCCATCGTTCATCCCATCCGGCTTTATGTGCAGAAAGATTTGCAACCATCGATCCTAAGGCAGCTGCAAGAGCACCCATATAGGCAGAAATAGACCCTCCTCCGGGGGCTGGAGATTCAGAAGAGGTCTCATTAGCAAATTCCTTACAGGACATGTCAACCAATTTCTTGGTTTCATTTCCTGTTTCGAGCATATATTCGATAATCTTTTCCTCAGGCAGGAAGGGTTTTAATTCGTCGAGCCCCATTGACTTGACGGCAATACGTATTATCTCTTCGTCGGGCAATCCGAGAGATCGTTGTTGAAGTTTTAAATAATGTCTGCCAGCTTCTAAGAGAGCACGTTTAGGAACCAGCCCAACAATCTCGGTTCCCGTAACACGAATGCCCCGAGCTGCAGCAGCTCTGCATACTTCATCAAAAGCTTTATGAAGAGGAGTAACTCCCATGTCGGTAATATTCATCGACACCTGAGCTATGCCGTATTCATCAATAAACCAACCGATTGCCTTTGTGCTTTTAAGGGTTCCGGGAATCATTATGGTTTCTCCGTTTTCATCCTTTATAGGCTTGCCATTTGGCTTTCCACCCTCTCTTTTAGGACGGCCCTTTTCTCTTACATCAAAAGCAATTGCATTTGCTCTTCTTGTGGAGGTTGTGTTAAGGTTAAAGTTTACTGCGATAAGAAAGTCTCTGGCTCCAACAGCTGTGCAACCTGTTTTAGCAACTTCATCATCGTATGGTCGATTGCCAAAATCCGGACCTTTTTCAGGATTCCCCATTCTTTCGGCCAAACCTTCATATTCCCCTTCTCTACAAACAGCAAGATTTTTTCTTTCTGGAGAGAAAGCAGCAGCTTCATAACAATAACAAGGAATATTAAGTTCCTCCGACGCTCTTTTCGCCAAATTTCTTGCAATATCTGCACACTCTTCCAAGGTGATTCCGCTTACGGGGATAATAGGGCAAACATCAGTTGCTCCCATTCGAGGATGAGCACCATGATGTTTACTCATATCAATGAGTTCGGCAGCCTTTTTCATCCCTCTTAATGCGGCTTCTACCACTGCTTCCGGTTCGCCAACAAAAGTTACCACCGTTCTATTGGTTGCTTCCCCGGGATCAACATCAAGAAGTTTAACTTCACCACCCTTTTCAATTTCAGCAGTTATTGCATCAATAATCTTTCGGTCGCGTCCCTCAGAAAAATTGGGGACACATTCCACTATTTTTTTCATTTAGAACTTAAGGTGTCTTAGAGCCTATTAAACGGCAATTATTTAGAAATAAGGTTTTTTAATGCCTCTTCATCAGCAATGAAAGGCTCAGTGATCATGAATCCATTCTCACCTTGTGTTTGATTCCATTCTTTTACAGTTGACATGGCATTTTCATTACGAGCCCAACTTCTACGAGCCACTCCTCCCATAACATCCCAGAGCATGGCTTGACGAAGAATTTCATCCACTCGTTCTGAACCGTCACATACCATTCCGAAGCCACCATTGATGGCCTTCCCGATACCAACACCACCGCCATTGTGAAGAGCAACCAGACTCATGCCACGCGCACAGTTGCCTGCAAAACATTGCACAGCCATGTCAGCCATTACATTAGAACCATCTTTAATATTAGATGTTTCGCGGAAGGGCGAATCTGTGCCGCTCACATCGTGATGATCGCGTCCTAACATAATAGGTCCAACCTCACCATTCCTTACCATCTCATTAAACTTCAAGGCAATTTTGAGACGTCCCATGGCATCTTGGTAAAGGATTCGAGCTTGGGTGCCAACAACCAAGGCATTCTTTTCAGCATCGCGAATCCAATTATAATTATCCCGGTCTTGACCACGGCGATCCGGATCTATACATTCCATTGCAGCCTTATCTGTCTTGACAAGATCTTCATGTTTTCCACTCAGACAAACCCAACGGAAAGGACCATAACCATAATCGAATAACATCGGTCCCATAATGTCTTCAACGTAGGAAGGCCAAATGAAACCATCTTTTTCATCTATTCCATTTCTTGAAATTTCCTTTACTCCGGCATCGTAAATGGCTTTCATGAATGAGTTGCCATAGTCAAAGAAATAAGTTCCTCTTTCTACCAAAGTTTTAATGGCATTGTAGTGACGCTTTAAGGTTTCATCAATTTTTTTGCGGAATTCTTCAGGATTTTCATGTAGAAGACGGGTTCTCTCCTCAAAAGAGATTCCAGCCGGGCAATATCCACCTTCATACACGGCATGGCATGAGGTTTGGTCGGAAAGAAGTTCGATCTTCTTATGATGCTCTACTGCATATTCCAACAAATCCACAACATTTCCATGATAAGCTATTGAAGTTGGCTCCCCTTTTTTCATTGCCTCTTCAGCAAGTCGGAAGGTTTCTTCTATATCATCGGTAACTTCCTTTACCCATCCTTGATTTTTTCTTGTTTGAATTCTCGAGAGATCCACTTCAGCAATAATAGCGGCAGCCCCGGCAATTTCAGCAGCTTTAGGCTGAGCTCCGCTCATACCTCCTAATCCAGAGGAAACGAAAAGATGTCCTCGAAGGTCTCCATCCTGAGGGATTCCTAATTTCATTCTTCCTGCATTAAGAAGAGTATTGAATGTGCCATGCACGATACCCTGCGGACCGATATACATCCACCCTCCTGCCGTCATCTGACCATAATTAGCCACTCCCATCTGCATTGCCTCATGCCAATCATGCGGATTGTCGAAAAGACCAACCATCATGGCATTAGTGATAATTACGCGTGGAGCATCCGGTTTCGAAGGAAAGAGTCCAAGCGGATGACCGGATTCAATCACTAAGGTTTGATTCTCAGTCAATTCTTCAAGATATTTCTTTATCAGATTATATTGCAACCAGTTTTGACACACCTGCCCGGTTTCTCCGTAGGTCACAAGTTCGTAAGGGTATAAGGCAATATCGAAACAAAGATTATTATCGATCATCACCTGAAATGCTTTTCCCGCCAAACATTTTCCTTTGTACTCATCAATTGGTTTAGCTTTAAGATCGCCTGCGGGACGCCATCTGTAAGCATAGATTCGGCCGCGTGTGCGTAACTCTTCAAGAAACTCAGGAGCTGCTTTTTCATGAAGTTCTTCAGGAAGGTATCGCAAAGCGTTCTTTAGAGCAGTTATTGTTTTCTCCGGAGTTAAGGTGTAACCTCTGTCGGGAGCACGGCGAATGCCTTCAACAAATGTTTTGCTCTCAGGCCATTCAGATGATAACGTTATAAGTTCTGTTTTCATGAATTATGATTAGAAGGTATGTTAATTCAAGGTTGTGGGTGGATTAAAAAATATCCACTATCCAATTACAAATTTATAAAAGATTTATGAATTTTTCAAGAATAATCAAAATAATATCTCTACCTCGAATTAATTTTAAATAATCCTTTCTCAATCTCAATTATTTCTATCTCTTTATCTGAATATACAATAAAAGGGATCTCATGAGAATAAGGTATAATTTCAAAATTTTTAACAAGTCGGTTGATAAAAGAGGAATCATTACGCTCTTGGCGTGATGATTCCTCCTCTCCTATCTTCAATATATGCAAATTATAAATTAATGATTCAACATCATTTTAAAAACGAGCTT
>CAZXGU010000120.1:0-9166 GCA_964640375.1 uncultured Sangeribacter sp.
ACCTTTGGGTTATGAGCCCAACGAGCTACCACTGCTCCACCCCGCGATGTTTTAACGATGCAAAGTTACGACTTTTTTTTATTCCCTGCAAATTTTTTCGAATATTTTTTCAAAAAAATTTACATCTCAAATATTATTACTATCTTTACATTTATTTTCATAATTATTTGTTTTAATTTAAATTCTTAATCATCTATCATATACAGATGGATAATATAGTTCAAAATAAGGGAGATGTCAGAAACCTTTTAGTTTATCAGCTTGCATTAAAGATATCGGTAATAACTGAGGTTTTTGTGCAGCGGTTCATTCCCCGTGGTTCAAGAACAATAGATCAAATGCAACAGGCCGCCAGAAGTTGTAAACAAAATATTGTCGAGGGAAGTCAAGCGTCGAGCACCTCCAAAGAAACTGAAATCAAGCTTACTAATGTTGCTAAAGCTTCCTTAGGAGAACTTGAAGAGGATTATCGTGATTATCTTCTCTTCCACAATCTAAACTTATGGGAAAAGGATCATCCTCGCATTGCTCGATTAAGAGTTTACATTAAATCGGCCGACTTTAAAACCCACTATGAAGATTTATGCCGAAAATTACCTGGAGAAGAATTTTGCAATCTGGCTATAACTCTCATAAAACAAACTCAATATCTATTGGATAGATTAATAAAATCTCAAGAAAAAAGATTTCTTGAGGAGGGTGGAATTAGAGAGGCAATGACCCGAGCAAGGTTAAAATATCGAAGTAATCAGAATAATTGGAGTAATCAGAATAATCAGAACAGTCAGACTAATTGGAGTAATCAGAATAATCAGAATAATTGGAGTAATCGGAATAATCAGAACAGTCAGACTAATCAGATCTATTCCGATAATTCCAATAGATCCAATAATTCCGATAATTCCAATAGATCCAATAATTCCAATAATTCCAATAGATCCGATAATTCCAATAATTCCAATAATTCCGATTCAATCCAATAATTCTAATTTTTTTCACTAAATTTGCAGTTGCTAAATAAAAAGGTAGAAAAGATGAAGGTAGCTATATTAGGTGCCGGCGCCATGGGTGGCGCCATCGCTTGCGGTTTGATAGAGTCAGGTTTCACACCTGCTGATATAATTATTTCCAATCCTCACGAAGAGAAACTTAAATCTTTTGAGAAGCTTGGTGCCATCGTAACCACTGACAATAAGGAAGCTTGCAAGGGAGCAGACCTTGTCTTCATTGCGGTCAAACCATGGATACTTCCAAATGTAATTAAAGAGATTAAGGATACTCTCCATTATAATTACCAAGCAGTTTCTGTTGTGGCGGCGGGAGTTTCAGGTGAGGATCTTAAAGGATGGTTCGACTATAACGGCTATTGCCCCACCATCTCGCTCTCTATGCCTAACACGGCAGTAAGATGCCGCGAATCGATGACTTTCATTGTCCCTGTCACCGGCAACGAAAAGAATCCTGATGTAGAACTCTATAAGCGTTTGGGAGATGTTAAGGTTATTGAGGAACGACTTCTTCCCGCAGCCACTTCGTTGGCATCTTGCGGAATAGCCTACGCTCTCCGTTATGTCCGTGCAGCAACTGAGGGTGGTGTTCAGCTCGGTTTCCGCGCTTCGAAAGCACAGGAGATTGTTGCTCAAACTGTAAAAGGAGCTGCTTTGCTTTTAGCAGACGGTGCACACGCTGAAGCAGAAATAGATAAGGTTACAACTCCGGGTGGCTTGACGATCCGTGGACTGAATGCTATGGAAAAAGCGGGTTTCACAAATGCTGTAATAAAAGGTCTTAT
This sequence comes from uncultured Sangeribacter sp., assembly GCA_964640375.1. Lineage (GTDB taxonomy): Bacteria > Bacteroidota > Bacteroidia > Bacteroidales > Muribaculaceae > Lepagella. The sequence goes on from CAZXGU010000120.1 coordinate 1,793, forward strand.
TCCCAATTAGTAAAATATGTCAAGAATAGTTGTAAAAATAGGTAGCAATGTGTTGACGCGTGCTGACGGGAAACCTAATGTGACCAACATGTCAGCAATTGTTGACCAAGTGGCACATCTCCGCAACGCAGGCCATGAAATTATTCTTGTGTCGAGTGGAGCGGTAGCATGTGGCAGAGGAGCCGTCAAACCTCTGCGTCAGCTCGACAGTGTAGCTGAGCGCCAGCTCTTTTCATCAGTAGGCCAGATCAGACTTATAAATATATATAATGATCTCTTTTCCCAATATGATATAGTCCCGGGTCAGGTGTTGACTCAGAAAGAGAATTTCGCTTCGCGTTCCTCTTATCTTAATCAAAGGGCCTGTATGCTCACGATGATAGAAAACGGTGTCGTGCCAATCGTAAATGAGAATGACACAGCGAGTCTTACTGAGCTGATGTTTACCGATAACGATGAACTTTCCGGCATGATCGCTACTATGATGGATGCTGATATGCTGGTCATCCTCTCGAATGTTGACGGTATCTATACCGGCAACCCTTCTGACCCTGAATCTCGTCTGATCGAGCGCGTTTTACCCGGTGAGGACGTCAGCGGAAATGTGATTGCCTCAAAAAGCGGCTTTGGTCGCGGAGGAATGGGCACGAAATGTGGCATTGCCGGAAAGGTAAGTGAGGAGGGAATCAAAGTGATTATAGCCAAAGGGGAGCGAAGAAATGTGCTTATCGATGTTGTTGAATACCCCGAAAACGTTCCGCATACTGTATTCGAACCGAGTGCAGAGGGTTTGAGCACAGTGAAACGCTGGATAGCCCATTCATCCTCTTTTGCTAAAGGTAAAATCGTTGTCAATGAAAACGCCGAAAAAGCTCTTAGAAGTGACAGTGCGGTTTCTCTTCTTCCGATAGGTGTTGTGGACATTGATGGCGACTGGGAAGAAGGCGACATCGTAAATATCCATGCAGTTGATGGGAGTTTGATCGGAGTAGGTCGAGCCTCTGTCAGTTCGGAAGCCGCCCGGACTTCGAGAGGACAAAGAGGAGAACGCCCGGTTGTTCATTATGATTATTTATATATCGAGGTCAGTTAAAAAGTATGCAAGTCGTTTACGAGGATAATCATATTATTATAGTCAATAAGGAGGCCGGGGAGATTGTGCAGGGCGATAAGACAGGCGACACTCCCCTATCCGAGATGGTGAAAGAATATATCAAGGAAAAATATAAGAAACCAGGGAATGTGTTTTGCGGTGTAGTGCATCGAATTGATCGACCCGTAGAGGGGCTTGTTATTTTTGCTCGGACTTCAAAGGCCTTGGAACGGCTCAACCGAATGTTGCGCGACGGCGAGATCCATAAAACTTATCATGCGTTGGTTGAGGGGAAGGTGACACAGGCAGAAGGAGCTTTGGAAAACTACCTTGTTTCCGACGGACGAATAAATAAGACATTCATCGCAAAGAAAGAAAACCCCAATGCAAAACTATCAAAACTAAATTACCGCACTCTTGCTGTGGGCGACCGTTATTCCTTGCTTGAAATCAATCTCCTCACAGGGCGCAAACATCAGATTCGTGCCCAGCTATCAGCAATCGGACATCCGATTAAGGGAGATCTGAAATATGGCGCACGACGCAGCAATCCCAACGGAGGAATATCCTTGCAGGCTCATAAAATAGAATTTATTCATCCCGTTTCTAAAGAACCAATTTCTGTTGAGCTTCCCGAGATTGAGAATCCAATAATTTGATTCTTCCTCTAATTTATTAAAGAGAGAAGGCATGTCGGTTCTGAAACCGACATGCCTTCTCTAATATATCTTGAATGTCTTTATTTACTCATAAACTTCTTTATACGTCCAAGCACTGTCTCCACATTATATCCAAACTTCTCATCAAGCACTTTGGCTGGAGCGGATGCTCCGAAGCGTTCCATACCCATGATTTCATAATCTCCCTTCATAATGGGGAAAAGAGTTGTTGGGATACCCGATGTGAGGCCAAAAATCTTCACTCCATCGGGAATCAAAGAGAGCTGATATTCCTTGTCCTGCTCTTGGAAGAGCCCGATAGAGGGGATTGAAACTACGCGAGCTTTAATTCCTTCCTTAGCTAATTCTTCGGCAGAATGAACCAGAAGAGCCACATCGCTACCGTTACCAACAAGAACTATATCGGGATTCTCAACATCGTAGGCAGCATAACCACCACGAAGCGCTTTCTTTGCCTCCTCACGGCGATACTCTCCGGGAAGGTCTTCGAGGTTCTGACGAGAGAAGATGAGAACTGAAGGAGTGTCGAGATTTTCCATTGCAAGCTTATAGCAAGCGATAGTCTCAGCAGCATCGGCAGGACGAAGCACAAGAACAGAAGGTTTGCCATTAAAATTCTTTATCTGTTCCAACATGCGCATCTGTGCTTCCTGCTCGATAGGTTCATGAGTCGGGCCATCCTCACCAACACGGAAAGAGTCGTGAGAATAGATATATTTCACCGGAAGCTGCATGAGAGCCGCCATACGAATAGCGGGCTTCATATAGTCGCTGAACACAAAGAATGTGGCACAAGCGCCGAAGACACCACCATGGAGTGCAATACCATTTATGATACAAGCCATTGTAAGCTCAGCCACACCGGCCTGAACGAAACCACCGGAGAAATCTCCCTTGACAATGAGTCCGGTCTTTTTCAGCCAACCTTCCGATTTATCGGAATTGCAAAGGTCGGCACTCGAAACAATCATATTTCCGATATGGTCGGCAAGATAGTAAAGCACGTTGTGGGAAGCAGCTCGGCTTGCCATTCCCGGCTTAATCTCAATGGCATCCCAATCGAGATTGGGAAGTTTGAGGTCGATATAATCCTGAAGAGTCTGAGCCTTTTCGGGATTCTTCTCAGCCCATTCTTTATATTCGGCACGACGAGCTGCGACAATCTTCTTGAGTTCTTCGCGACGCTCTTCGTAGAGTTTCTTGACATTCTCACGGATAATCCAAGCGTTGTCGGGGTCACCGCCAAGGTTGCGGACAGTGGCCTCGATGTCGGCACCGGCATTAGAGAGAGGCTGGCCATGAGTGGAAACAGCGCCCTCCATTGAATTGCCATCTTTACCTATAACGCCACGCGCCATTACAGTATGCCCTATAATGAGTGTAGGACGTTCGCGTTCCTCAACGGCAGTCATTAGCGCACCTGCAATAGCCAAGGGATCGCAGCCATCCACCTCAAGGACATTCCAGTCCCATGCACGATATTTTGCAGCAGTGTCCTCTCCCGAAACCTCCTCAACACGAGTGGAGAGCTGAACTTCATTTGCATCATAGAACATGATGAGATTATGAAGACCAAGGAGACCGGCAATGCGTCCTGCGCCCTGAGAAATTTCCTCCTGAATACCACCATCGGAGATAAAAGCATAGGTTTTATGAGCCACAACATCTCCGAAGCGAGCCACGAGATAACGCTCAGCAATAGCCGCTCCAACAGCCATCACATGACCTTGCCCAAGAGGACCGGAGGTGTTTTCAATTCCGTGAGCAAAATCGACTTCGGGATGACCGGGGGTTATGCTTCCCCACTGACGGAATGCCTTCAGATCGTCGATAGTATAGTTTCCACAGAGCGCAAGCACACTGTAAAGCATAGGCGACATGTGGCCGGGGTCGAGGAAGAATCGATCGCGAGCAAACCATGTGGGATCTTCGGGATCATAAACAAGGAAACGAGAATAAAGCACGTTGATAAAATCCGCAGCGCCCATAGCGCCGCCCGGATGACCGGACTTAGCCTTTTCGACCATCTCCGTGATAAGAACACGGATATTGTCGGCGGCTTCGTTCATTACTTTTACGTCCATTAGGTTTAGGATTTTGATGTTAGAGCAGAATTTATTCAGCTCCGACGGTAAATTTTCTGACGACAAAGTTAATAAGGAATATTGAAATAGGCAAATTTTTCTCTGACGTAACGTGTGTTCAAAAAGCTGGCAGGAGGTAAAGGATAATATGAACCCCGAGTCAACGACCCGGGGTTCACATTATGTAAGTTTGGTTTAATCCAATATTTCCGGCTCTTCCGGGAGACCAAGAGTATTCTTGGGTTTGGAGAGGAAGAGAGCGTAGATGCAGATGTAAGCAGCGAGACAGAAGGGAACCCAGAAACTTGCCACTATAGATTTTGCAGCCACCAGCGACTGGATTGCAGGGAAAACTCCTCCACCACAAACCATCACCATAAAGATACCTGAAGCAACAGCAGTATATTTACCGAGTCCTGTTACAGAGAGGTTGAAAATTGCTCCCCACATCACAGATGCAAAGAATCCGCAAAGCACGAAGAATACTGCGTTGATTGGAATCTTGGCCACTCCAAATGAAAGATCAGCAGAGCTGAAACCAACGAAATCAACAATGGAGCCGGAAGTGAAGATACCAACAGCTATGAGAGCCATGACTCCGAGAGCCGCAACAGTGAGCATGGCACGCGATGATATCTTGCCTCCTATCAAACCGCCGAGGAAACGGCCGACAAGCATCAGAAGCCAATAAATACCTACCACTGTGCCAGCGATAGCAGCTGATTCCATTACATTATTATTGATAACATCATTTGATTTTTCAAGATATTGCAGAGTCCAGTTGGCAATTCCCACCTCAAGACCAACATAGCAGAATATAGCGAAAACTCCAAAAGTGAAATTGGTGTAAGTAAAGGCCTTCATAACTTTAATTTTCTCCTTTTTCTTACCCAAATCAGGAGACTCAGGGAGTTTACTGAAGAAGAGCACAATGAATGCGACTGCAAAAATTGCCATTGCAAGATAGAACACAGGGTTGGCAGAAGAGATTGTGCTTGCCTCGCCTCCGAGAAGTCCGCCCACGATAACGGGGGCAAGAGTGGCGCCTAAGGAGTTGAACGAACCTCCGAACTGAACAAGCTGGTTGCCCTGCTTGGGATTAGCACCCAGAGAGTTTAGCATGGGATTGACAACCGAATTGAGAAGACACATTGAGAAACCAGCCACAAAGGCTCCAATAAGATATACTATCACAGCGGTTGAATCGGTCGCAATGAATCCTGAGCCGTAGGTGATTGCTACTCCTAAGAATCCGATTGTGACGGCCCAAAGAGCTGTGACACGGAATCCCTTGTTTTGAAGCAGGATACCGGCCGGATAACCCATAAAAGCGTATGCAATGAAGTTGGCGAATGTGCCAAGCTGGGACATTAGTTTATTTCCGCTCGACATTTTTTCTATCACAGAACCAAGAGGATTCTGATAACCGGTTACGAACGCTATCATAAAAAATAGCGCAAACATGATTGCAATTGGGAGGGCAAAATTGGTTTTTCTCCCTTGAGAAGTTTCCACCATAATCGTAGGTTTTAGGAGTTGTTAATAAAGATTCGTTGTCTCAAAGACTTTAAGGTTAATGAGGAGTTAGTGAAGCGGTCATAGAAATCTATAGACAACTTTATAAAATCAATACATACCATATTGAAAAATTGTTCAATTTCTATCGCCAAATATCATGCTTCCAATTCTTACAATTGTTGCTCCCTCCTCCACAGCTATGGGCCAATCATGACTCATCCCCATTGAAACAACATCAAAGCCTCGGAGGGATAGTGAGGAATCAGAAGCAATCAACCGGAATACACGGGCTATCTCCGCAAAATCGGCTCTGACTCGGGAGATGTCGTCGGTATTGCTGGCCATTCCCATCACACCGCAAATATGAGTATTGGTTAGCGACTCGAATTTTCTCTCTCTGAAATATGCTATAAGCTCATCGGGGAGGAATCCAAATTTCGTTTCCTCTCGCGCCACATGAAGCTGCATCAGCACATTGGTGGTTAAGCCGACCTTGCGGCTCTCGGCATCAATGAGAGAGAGGAGTTTTTCAGAATCCACACTTTCTATCAGAGCCGTCTTCCCTATTAGGGGGCGCACCTTGTTGGTCTGAAGATGACCGATAAAATGCCAATCGATATCAGAAGGAAGTTGGGGAATCTTCTCCAATAATTCCTGCACCCGGCTTTCACCGAAACAACGTTGACCTGCATCGTATGCTTGGCGTATTGCCGACACGGGATGAAACTTCGAGACAGCACATAGTTTCACACCAGCCGGCAATTCCTGACGGAGACGCATAATTTCTGAAGCTACACTCATATTTTCAATCTTTTTTCAAGTTAGAGCCGGAAAGGTCAGCCTTAAAAACATCCATGAGCATGGTTTCCGTGATTGAAGCAATTTCGTAATCACCAAGCGTGCCAGCCATTCCGTCTTTGAAATTTTTCACGGCTTCGTCGAAATCAGAAGCTTGAACCAAGATAAGAGAGGCCGTTTTCTTCTCAGCCCCCGTTTTCTCATCGAGAGTGATGAAATTCACCTTTACTTGATAATAACGGTCGCCTCCCTCGTTGAAGAATATTTCAGAAATCTTTGTTTTTTTCTCAGATGAGATGGAATATTCTCCGGAGATAAACGGCTTCATCTCCTCTAATATGCGGGCTTCGGCCTCTGTGAACGTGAGGGCGTCCACAAGGTATGGCTCATTGACTTTCTTCACCATACCGTTTTCCATCATCTTATCGTATCTTACTTTACATTCGAACCAAAGTGCCATTATTTCTAAATTTAGGTTTATACGTCGGCAATGTTGTATCATCCCGCTTATGAGCGTCAAAAGCCAAAACGTCATGCAAAGTTAATCAAAAAATCCCATGATTTTTCTATTTGATATAAATTTTTGTTAAATTTGTCGCAGATAACCCGTAACCATGAATATATTCAGTTCAATCAGTGCTGGAGCGCGCAGCATCTGGATGTTTTATTACACCGGATTCCGCGAGATGACCGTAGGTAAGACCTTATGGTTGATCATACTTGTGAAACTCTTCATATTCTTTGTGGTGATGAAATTTCTTTTCTTTCCGGATTTTCTCTCAACCAATTTCGACAACGATGCCGATCGCGCAGATCATGTGCGCCATGAGCTGACCTCCCGTTAGTCAATCATAAGTCGGGAAACAGCCGAAGCCTTGAATGCTAAATTTACCATTAAACATTAAACTCTATAAACATGTCTGATTTATCAACAATTGTCGATTGGTCGCGGCTTCAGTTTGCCGTCACGGCCATTTACCATTGGCTCTTCGTCCCCCTCACACTCGGTTTGTCGGTGATGGTGGGTATCATGGAGAGCATCTACCTCAAAACGAAATCCGACAAATGGCTTTACGCAACCAAGTTCTGGATGCGTTTGTTCGGAATCAACTTTGCCATCGGTGTGGCAACAGGTATCATCCTTGAATTTGAGTTCGGAACCAACTGGAGCAATTATTCCTGGTTCGTCGGCGACATATTC
>CAZXGU010000121.1:0-9088 GCA_964640375.1 uncultured Sangeribacter sp.
ACCGAAATGAGAAGAACTCTAACCAGCATTGTGATTATGCTCCTCGCCATGGTGAGCATTCACGCGCAAGAGATAACGGTGAAAGGAACCGTTATCTCCAAGAACGATGGAGAACCCCTCATCGGAGCCACAGTCTTTTCAATAGAAACGAAGAAGGGAGTGGCCACCGATCTGGATGGTAATTTCACCCTTGCAGTGCCATCTGGCTCCAAGATAAAAGTTACCTACGTGGGTTATCAGGATTATGAAGGCACCGTTTCTCCTCAGATGAAAATCGAACTTTCCGAGGAAACCGATGTGCTCGACGAAGTGGTAGTGGTGGGATATTCCACCCAGAAGAAGGCCGATGTGACCGGTGCCATCTCCGCAGTGAGTGCCGATGAACTCGCCAAGCAGAATGAAAACAACGCCGTCAAGGCCATGCAGGGACGCGTGCCGGGTATGAACATTACGGCCGACGGTAACCTCTCAGGCGCTTCAACGGTAAGAATCCGTGGTGTCGGAACCCTTAACAATAACGACCCACTCTATATCATTGATGGAGTCCCGACAAAAGCCGGAATGCATGAGCTTAATGGCAACGACATCGAATCGATTCAGATTCTTAAAGATGCCGCATCAGCCTCAATATATGGTTCACGTGCCGCCAATGGTGTTATTATCATCACTACAAAGAAAGGAAAAAATCTTCGCATCACTCTCGATGCCTCTTTAGCTGCCTCATTCTATAATAATAAACTGAGCGTGATGAACGCCGAGCAATATGGACGCGCAATGTGGCAGGCATACATCAACGACGGTCAGGATCCCAACACTAACGCATTAGGTTATAACTACACTTGGGGCTATGATTCTTTCGGCAACCCGGTGCTTGGACGAGTGTTCATGAATAAGTATCTCGATGGCGCTTGTACAACTCCGGCTGCCGACACCGACTGGGTGGATGAGACCACTCGCACCGGTTTCATTCAGAATTATAACTTCAGCGTGAGCGGAAGCACAGAGAAGTTGGCATCATTCTTCTCTCTGAGTTATTATAAGAATCTCGGTATCATAAAAGATACGGACTTCGACCGTTTCTCTGCCCGCATCAACAACGAATACAAACCCTTCGACAATATCCTGACTATTGGAGAGCATTTCACATTGAGTCGCACTTCTGAAGTCGGGGCACCTGGCGGATTTATGCAAAATGTGCTTCAGTTTAACCCCTCTCTTCCTGTATATACAGAAGATGGCGAATTTGCCGGTCCTGTGGGAGGTTATCCCGATCGTGAGAATCCCTTGGCACGCTTGGAAAGAAACAAAGATAACCGCTACACTTATTGGAGACTTTTCGGAGATGCCTACCTGAATCTTAACTTTGGCAAAGGCTTCAGCGCCCGCACCACTTTCGGTCTCGACTATGCTCAGAAACGTCAGCGCATCTTCACTTATCCAATCACTGAAGGAACAATGGCCAATGCCACCAACGGCGTGGAGAACAAACAGGAACACTGGACTCGCTGGATGTGGAACGCCGTGGGACAATATAATAAAGATTTTGGCAAGAATCATATCGACGCTCTTGTGGGTGTGGAGCTGATCAGAGAGAATTTTGAATGGTTCTCCGGCTATAAAGAGGATTTCGCAATCCTTACCCCCGATTATATGTGGCCTAATGCCGGTGTTGGCACCGCAATGTCTTACGGCTCAGGAGAAGGCTATTCGCTGGTTTCATTCTTCGGAAAGGCCAATTATTCATTTGATTCTCGTTATCTTGTTGGCCTTACCCTTCGTCACGACGGTTCTTCACGCTTCGGTAAGAACAACCGTTATGCCACCTTCCCTGCAGTCTCTTTGGGATGGCGCGCAAGCAATGAAGCTTTCCTCCGCGATATCAACTGGCTCACCGAACTCAAGCCTCGTTTCTCTTGGGGACAGACCGGTAACCAGGAAATATCTAACTATGCCCGCTATTCAATCTATGTTCCCAACTATGCCGGTGGCGACTGGGGAGGTGGCGGTTATGGAACATCCTATGATATCGCCGGAACAAATGGCGGTTCGATTCTCCAATCCGGTTTCAAACGCGATCAGATAGGAAACTCCGATATCAAATGGGAAACCACAACCCAGTTTAATGTGGGTCTTGACTTTGGTTTCCTCAACAATGAGCTTTATGGTTCTTTCGACTGGTATCATAAGAAAACTTCAAATATTCTTGTGGAAATGGTTGGAATAGCAGCCATGGGAGAGGGCACAAAGCAATGGATAAATGCCGGCGAAATGACCAACAAGGGTATAGAGCTTAACCTCGGTTTCCGTCACACCACAAGCTACGGTTTCCAATATGAAATCAATGGAAATATCGCAACCTACCGCAATAAAATCACAAAACTTCCCGCCACAGTAGCCGCCAACGGAACCTTCGGAGGAAATGGAGTTGAAAGCGTGATAGGTCATCCTCTCGGTTCGCAGGTGGGATATGTGGCCGACGGAATTTTCAAATCGCAGGAGGAGGTGGATAACCATGCCCGTCAGGAGGGTGCCGCTCCGGGACGCATCCGTTGGGCTGACCTCGATAATAACGGCGTAATCGACGAACGCGACCAGCAATGGATTTTCGATCCCACCCCCGATTTTACCTACGGTCTGAATGTCTCGCTGCAATATAAGAGCTTCGACTTCACAATGTTCTGGCAGGGTGTGCAGGGGCAGGATGTGATAAGCGATCTCAAGAAAGAGACCGACCTCTGGAGCGGACTCAACATCGGTTTCCTTAATAAAGGCACCCGTCTGCTCGATGCCTGGACACCGCAGAATATGAATTCCGATATCCCGGCTCTCAGCCGCTCCGATATCAATAATGAAAAAAGAGTATCAACCTATTATGTTGAGAACGGATCCTTCCTGAAGCTGCGCAATGTGCAATTCGGCTACAACTTCCCCTCATCCATCACAGACAAGCTGAGGATGCAGAAACTCCGTCTCTACATCAGCGCCCAGAATCTTCTCACCATTAAGAGCAAAGGATTCACAGGCGTTGATCCCGAGAACCCCAATTACGGTTATCCTATCCCGGTGACATTAACATTCGGTCTTAACATCAATTTCTAAACAAGGAGAACTCAAAATGAAAAAACTATTATATTCAACTTTTATAGCGCTCCTATCGTTGGGAGCAACCTCATGCGACAGCTTCCTCGACGAGCAGGTGCCTCAGGGAACGCTTGATGAGGATAAACTGAAGCAACCGGAGTATGTCGATAATATGGTGATTTCGGCCTACGCTATCTGGATTTCGGGCGAAGACATCAATTCCTCCTTCTCCCTTTGGAACTTTGACGTGCGTTCCGATGATGCCTATAAAGGAGGTAACGGAACGGAAGACGGTGATGTTTTTCACGCCTTGGAGATTTCGCAAGGAGTGATGACCACCAACTGGAATCTTTCCAGCATCTGGGAGCGTCTTTACAATGCCATTTCGCGTGCCAATGCTGCCCTCGACCTTCTAAACAAGGTGGATGAAAGCCGCTACCCACTCAAACAGCAAAGAATCGCTGAGATGCGTTTCCTGCGCGGTCACGGACATTTCCTATTGAAGCAGCTTTTCAAATATATTCCCTTCGCCAACGATGAGAATATATCTCCCGATGAATACAACACTCTTTCCAATCACACATATACCAACGATGAGGGGTGGGCTCAGATAGCTGCCGACTTTGAGTTTGCTTTCAATAATCTTCCCGACATGCAAGCTGAGAAAGGACGTCCGTCGAAAGCTGCCGCTGCCGCTTATCTTGCCAAGACTTATCTCTATAAAGCTTATCATCAGGATGACGCAGCAACCCATTCCGTCACTTCAATCAACCCCGACGACCTTAAGAAAGTGATTGAATATACCGATCCAGCTATCATGTCGAAATCAGGTTGCGGTCTGGAGAATGATTTCAACAACAACTTCCGTCCTGAACCCGCCTACGAAAACGGCGCGGAGTCTGTATGGGCTATGCAGTATTCAATGAACGACGGCTCAAAGAACGGTAACTGTAACTGGGCCTACGGTCTTATCGTTCCCAATATTCCCGGTGTGACCGACGGAGGCTGCGACTTCTACAAGCCGAGCCAGAACCTTGTGAATGCTTTCAGAACTGATAAAGATGGCCACCCCCTCATTGACACCTTCAACAACGATGACTATCAGCCGGGCGTTGATTATGCCGATCCCCGTCTCTTCCTCACTGTGGGCATCCCGGGCACTCCCTACGAGTTCAACCCCAAATATATGATGGACCGCACTGCCGACTGGAGCCGCTCCAACGGACTTTACGGCTACTACGTATCGCTCAAGCATAATGTGGACCCGGATTGCGGCTTCATGGTTAAGAACGGTCTGTGGGCTTCCCCAATGAATCATATCGTGCTCCGCTATTCAGATGTGATGCTCATGCGTGCCGAAGCTTTAATTCAGCTTAACGACGGACGCATCAGTGAGGCCATAAATATCATCAACTCCTTGCGCACACGCGCTTCGCAAAGCCTTTCACGCATTGCCGACTATGAAAAGAATTATGGCGTGCATATCAAGGTGGCGCCTTACACCGGTTCATACGGCAAAGAAGAGGCTTTCCAACTTCTCAAGTTTGAACGTCGTGTGGAATTGGCAATGGAGAGCGATCGCTTCTTCGACCTTGTGAGATGGGGAGAGGCAGAGAAGACCCTCAATAACTACTATGCTGTGGAAGCTTCGAAATGCACCATCTATTCAAACGCGCATTTCACATCTAATAAAAATGAGTATCTCCCGATTCCTTTCGCCCAAATAAGTGCCAGCAACGGTAATTACTCTCAAAACATCGGCGGATGGTAATTATAAGGAGGCTAACTAATAAAACATAAAGAAATGAAAACTCTATATAATTTAGCCTGTATGCTCATCCTTGTCATTGCAGGCTCATGCCTGACAGGATGCAAAAGTGACAATAAATCGAATCTTGACCTGGATGGCTCCACGATGATCAACGCATTGAGATTGGACGACTATGATGCCGAGATCGACAACAAGGAGAAGAAAGCCGTTGTAAATGTCCCTATGGACTATGATGTGAAATCAATGGTCGTGAGTCGTCTCGACCTTCAGCCGGGCGCGGAGGCAGATATGAAAATCGGGGAGACTGTGGATTGCTCCGTTCCCAGAAATATACGCATTAGCAACGGCGATGTTGTGACCGACTATACTCTCACTGTAATTCGTGACAATGTGGAAATCTCATCCGCAATGCTAAATGGCCGTTATGCCGGCACTATCGACAATGCAGCGCGAACCATCATCTTCTTCGTGCCCCTCGATGAGGAAGTGGAGTCATCTTCGCTCTCTTTCACCGCTCCCGAGGGAACCACTTTTGATCCTACTCCCGGAACAGTTCTCGACCTCACCAACCCCGCAACAATCAAGGCTACCTATCGCACATGCACTGTTTCCTACACCGTCACTGCAATTAAAGATGATATGTCGCAAGATCCCAAGGCCTTCATTGGCAATGCCGAGAGCATCGACGGTTTAGGCGATGAGGCTAAGGCGGCTGCAGAATGGATGATGGCAAATGTGCCCAACTCGCGCTTCGTGCCCTTAGCAAAGGTGCTCGACGGAAGCGAGAAACTTGATTCCTATAAGATGGTGTGGTGTCATTTCGACTTTATGGATTGGCCAGGGATAATGTGGGACACAAGGGATATCTTCAATGATTACTATATCAAGGGAGGCAATATCCTTGCCACTCGCGACGGAGCCCGTTATATCAACGACGTGTGGAGAATATCAAAAGATCAGCAAAGTCCCAACAATATGTTCGGTGGTGAATTTTATGAGACTCTTGAGAACGATCTCGGTTTTTCTGTGGCAGGATATGAAAACCATCCTCTATATAATGGACTTACACCCGATGAAAACGGTCGCATAATGCTTCTCGAAAAGGGCGTGTCATGCTCCAACCGCACTCTTCAATGGGTGGTTGACTGGGATGCATACGGAGATATGTCGATCTGGGAAACCAAGACGGGAGCCACCGCACTTGCCAATGGAGATGATGCCAACAGAATCCATATAGCTGAGTTTGCTCCCCGCGACATCCTCGACGGTTATATGAGCGGACGCGTGGTGACGATTGGCACCCCCGCCTATGAATGGCACGATCCCAATCATGCCTCCAACATCTATCGCGAGAATATCTATACTCTTACCAAGAACGCAATTAACTATCTTTGTAAATAACTAATATCATGGACTATCCAACAATTATATCAACTCTTCTCTTAGGCGCAGCGCTCTGCTCCTGCAGCAGCGATGACAATACTCCTGCAGCTAAAGATTGGACCGGGACCACTACATATTTTGAATCGACCGACAGCCAGGGATTTGATACTTATTACAAACCTGCGGTAGGATTCGTTGGCGACCCTATGCCTTTCTACGACCCGGTGGCCGGTGATTTCAAGATTCTCTATCTTCAGGAATTCCGCCCCAACTCGGCTACTTTTCATCCACTATGGGCTCTCTCCACAAAAGATTGCGCCAATTATGAGAATTTAGGTGAGCTGGTGCCAACCGGAACCACTGCGGAAATGGATGGGGCAATCGGAACCGGAAGCACAATCTATAATGATGCCGACAAGACTTATTACACTTTCTACACCGGTCACTCGGTGAATGTTTCTCTCACCGGTCTGGGAGAGGCAGTGATGGTTGCCACTTCCAAGGATTTCAAGACATGGACCAAGGATCGCTCTTTCCTCCTTTCTCCAGAAGGAGAATACAGCACTGCTGATTTCCGCGACCCCTTCGTGTTCAAGGGAGATGATTCTCTCTTTCACATGATTGTTTCTACTCAGAAAGAGGGGAAAGGCGTCCTTGCTGAATACACCTCTGCCGATCTTCATAATTGGGATTCAAAGGGAGTGTTCATGACAATGATGTGGGATCGCTTGTATGAATGTCCCGACGTGTTCAAGATGGGCGACTGGTGGTATCTTGTATATTCTGAGAAACATGCGGCTGTCAGGAAGGTGCAGTATTTTAAAGGCCGTACTCTTGATGAGCTTAAGGCTTGCACCGCCAATGATGCCGGTATCTGGCCTGATATGCGCGAGGGGATGCTCGACAGCAGGGCTTTCTATGCAGGAAAGACAGCATCCAATGGCACTGACCGCTATATCTGGGGATGGTGTCCGACACGTCCGGGAAATGACAACACCAATGTGGGAGCGTATCCTGCCGAGCCGGATTGGGCCGGAGCATTGGTTTGCCACCGTATGATTCAAAACCCTGATGGCACGCTCGCACTTACGCCTGTAAAAGGGATAATGGATAAATTCTCGGGTTCCTCTTCTGCTAATAAGGTGATGGAACGAAAAGGTGAGGTCAAAGAGGAATCCGGGAATTTCTCTCTTTGTGACGACAGTTATCTTCTTTTCTCAAGATTGGGGTATCAGAATAAGATTTCCATGACTGTGAAAACTTCAGGAGCTGAAGATCGGTTTGGTGTATCGTTTGTCAGAGGCTCCGACTCTGATAAATATTACACTTTGGTGTTTAATCCTGAAGGGTCCGACCGACGCAAAATCAATTTTGAAGAGGAAGGCGAAAATGGTAAAGGATTTATTGGAGGCGCAGATGGCAATATCTTTGAAACCCCGGCCGACAATATTTATCACATAACCATCCTTACCGATAATTCCGTAATGACGGTTTATGTTAACGATCAAGTGGCCTACACTGCACGCATCTATGGCATCCAGAAAAACTGCTGGTCGGTTAATTCCTACAACGGCACCATTAACCTTTCCAACCTCGCAGTTAGCTCAAAGTAGAAATTCGATCATATTAACCTCATGTTTTCCCCGGTCCGCCTTACGGACCGGGGATTTCTGTTTAGTCGGGTAAGAAAAGGGATATAATTTTCAGTATCATGATGCGTTAATAAAGATAAACATATCTACGTGTATTGAGCCATGAAACTTTTATTAACCTCTATTCTTTTTGCCGCCTCCATGCAGGTGGCAGCAATGAGCTTAACTTCACCTTCGGGTGCTTTCATTCTAAATGTGGATGTTGATGCTCAGGGACATCCTTATTACACACTCGATTATAAAGGTAAGAAAATCGTTGAGCCAAGCAAATTGGGCATACGTGCCGACGAAACTGTTTTTGCCGATGGTTTTGCGATTGCAAGTATTGACACCCTGACAGTGGATCGTACATGGGAGCCCGTGTGGGGAGAATATTCCACCGTGCGCGACCATTTCCGGGAAATGGCAGTCAACCTAAAAGCCGAGAATCCCGAAAAAGAGATGACTGTGCGTTTTCGTCTTTTCGACGACGGTCTTGGATTCCGTTATGAGCTGCCGGTGCAGAAGGGTCCGAACTATCTCACTGTGAAAGAGGAACTCACCGAGTTTAATTTCAACGGCAATCATAAACTCTATTGCATTCCCGGAGATTATGACACCGATGAATATCTTTTCTCCGAGACCTCCTTCAAAGAACTCCCCGAGGCTCTTAACAGCTATCACCGCCATTCGGAAGCCCAGCGCACGGGAGGCAATACAATCCAGACTCCCATGCTGATGAAAACCGGCGACGGGGTATATGTCAACATGCATGAAGCCGCTCTTATCGGATACCCGGCAATGCTGATTGATGTGGATACAGAGAACTATAAGATGAAATCTCATCTTGTGCCCGATCGTCTTGGAGTGAGCGCCTATCTTCAGATGCCTTTCAATACTCCTTGGCGAACACTCATAGTGAGCGATGATGCGCGCGATATATTGGCCTCTCAGCTTGTGCTCAATCTC
The DNA here is from genome assembly GCA_964640375.1 of uncultured Sangeribacter sp. Classification (GTDB taxonomy): domain Bacteria; phylum Bacteroidota; class Bacteroidia; order Bacteroidales; family Muribaculaceae; genus Lepagella. Next base: position 8,836 of record CAZXGU010000121.1, read on the forward strand.
AACGAGCCGAACAAGATTGCTGACACTTCCTGGATCAAACCCATGAAGTTCATTGGAGTATGGTGGGAGATGTTCACCGGCAACCAGAAGACATGGGCCTATTCGGATGATTCCCTTGCCAAGCCTGGAGTGACTGATTATTCAAAACTTAAACCCAACGGGCGTCATCCGGCCAACACCGAGAATGTGAAGAAATACCAATTGTTTCATTTAAAATATAAAATAGAAGAATCTGAGAAAGATAAGATTGAAA
>CAZXGU010000122.1:0-9050 GCA_964640375.1 uncultured Sangeribacter sp.
TGATCGTCTTAATGATAAAGAAGGAAAGTCGCAAAAGATCAACTTCAAAAATCTTTTAAAATATTGCGATGAGTTTGCTGCTGAAAAAAACAGTCCTAATGAAGGAATACGCGAAACGATGAAATATGCTCAGCAGCTCGAAGGGAATATCCGCGGTACCGGTATTCATGCTTGTGGCGTCATCATTTCACGCGATGATATAACCGATTGGGTTCCTGTGGCAATGGCTACAGATGCCGATGGAGCAAAAGTTATTTCAACGCAATATGAAGGAAGTGTGATTGAAGATACAGGTCTGATCAAGATGGACTTCTTAGGTCTTAAAACACTTTCTATTATAAAGGAAACTCTCATTAACATAAAAAATACACGGGGATTTGATCTCGATATAGACAACATCCCTCTCGATGATAAAGCAACCTACGATTTATATTGCAAAGGGAACACAACTTCCACATTCCAGTTTGAATCGGCTGGAATGCAGAAATATCTCCGAGAGCTGCAGCCTTCCAAATTTGAAGACCTGATTGCGATGAATGCCCTTTATCGCCCCGGGCCGATGGACTATATACCCTCCTTTATTGCGCGTAAACATGGAGTGGAACCAATTGAATATGACATTCCAATAATGTCGAAATATCTGGAGGAAACCTACGGCATTTGCGTTTATCAGGAACAGGTGATGCTTCTTTCACGTCTGCTGGCCAATTTCACCCGAGGCGAATCGGATATGCTTCGCAAGGCGATGGGTAAAAAGCTTATCGATAAGATGCAAAAACTTAAAGTGAAGTTTATCGACCAAGGGAAGAGCAACGGATATGAAGAAAAGACTCTCGACAAGATATGGGCCGACTGGGAAAAATTTGCTTCCTATGCTTTTAACAAAAGTCATGCAACATGCTATTCCTGGGTGGCATATCAAACGGGCTATCTGAAGGCAAACTTCCCAGCTGAATATATGGCTGGAGTGATGAGTCGCAATCTTGCTTCTGCTGATAAAATCAAGGTGGTGATGGATGAATGTCGAAGAATGGGAATCACCGTTAAAGGTCCCGATATTAATGAATCGGTTGAAAAATTTGGTGTGAACCAGAATGGAGAAATTCGCTTCGGTCTTGCAGCTATTAAAGGTGTGGGTGTAAATGCCGTCACTGCTATCATTCAAGAACGCAAAAAGGAAGGGCCTTTTAAAGACATTTATGATTTCATGGAACGCGTGAATCTGAATGCCTGCAACCGTAGCGCGATTGAAAACCTTGCTATGGCAGGGGCTTTCGACTGTTTCAATCTCCCTCGCGAAGCTTTTGTCACTCCCGTGATGGACAGCACCTGGGCTGACCAACTCGTGAAGTATGGCCAAAATATTCAAAAAGATAAAAATTCTTTGCAAATGTCGCTTTTCGGGGATATCGAAACCATTGAAACGAACAAACCGGTTGTCCCCGAATACATTCCTTGGAGTCAATTGGCACTGCTCGATAAAGAGAAAGAGTTAGTGACGATGTATCTTTCAGCAAATCCTCTCGATCCATATTGGATGGAGTTGAACTATGAGTGTAACACCACGTGCGACGGGCTAAAAGAGAAAATCGATTCTTCCGAACCGGGTGCAAAACTTACCGTCGGAGGATTAATCACAAAGGTGACGGAAAGAGTTTCCAAGAAAGGCAAACCTTTTACTATTGTAGAAATTGAAGATTTCACAGGAAAAGGGGAAATTGCATTATTCGGTAGAAATAACACTGCCCACGCCTCCAAATTCTCTGTTGGCGAAGCAGTGATGATAAAATTAAACTTTACTCCGGGATATTTCGATCCTTCTCGTTCTGATATGCAGATTGAAGAAGTGACATCTTTGGAAAACATAAAAGGGAAATTAGCCAATTCTGTCCTCTTAATGCTTGATATAAACGATCGGACCTATCAGGATCTCTTCAGTGAAATCGAACAATTTCAATCCACAAAGCGGCCGGGGGATCTGTTCATCGATCTTTTCGATGCGAAGTCCCGTCAGACTGTTTCTCTCCATTCAAGAAAGAAAATATCGGTCGATAAGGATTTTATTGACATTCTTAAACGTTATGGATGCTCATTTAAGGTCTCAACCCGATCAGTATAATTGCTATTACTCTCTCCAATGAGGGGATTCTTTAGAGGTGAATAATCTCATTCGGAAAAGAATTAAATGGCGAAATATTTGTAAGAACAACCTTAACCCAATACAATATATTAATTCAATTTTTATGGCACTCGAATTTAACGACCGTTCAGCCAAAGAGGCTATTGAATCAGGGAAACCTGTAGTGATTGATTTCTGGGCAACATGGTGTGGCCCTTGTTTGAAACTTGGACCCATTGTTGAAGAGCTCGCGGAAAAATATGGCGATAAAGCCATCATAGGCAAACTCAACATTGATGAAGAGTCGGAAATTGTTATGGAGAATCGTGTCCGTAACATTCCTACAGTCCTTTTCTTCAAAGATGGGGAGGTACAGGCAAAAAGTGTTGGTCTCGTCAGCCTAAGCGATCTTGAGGCCAAATTGCTTCCTTTGCTCTAATAAATCAGAAAAATTAGAGTTCCGGATTAATCCGGAACTCTTCCAAATTGAATAAATGTCCGTGTATAATAAGGTGTTGTGATTTTTGAAATCACGACACCTTTTGATGATGAGGAGTGTATGAAAGTTTCATCGTCAATCATTATCCCTACATGTGATATGCGTTTCGGGTCTTTCCCGGTTGCGAAAAAGCATAAATCCCCTATCTCCAGATTATCACCCGAAACCTTCTTACAAAATTCTGCCTGTTTTGCTGAATTTCTTGGAATTTTTATTCCGGTAGCCTCAAGATACGCGGACATCACTAACCCCGAACAATCCGAGCCTTTACCTTTTTCGGCTCCCCCATACTTATAAGGGGTTCCAATCCATTCCATCGCTTCCTTAACCACCTTCTTCCCTCTTTTATTTTTTCCGTCAACATGAAGACTACTCGTGACAGTTCCCGAACTGCCTTGAGTGGATTTATGTGAAGAATGACAAGAGGACAGCAAGAACACACTACTTAAGAGGAATAAATAGGTAGCCTTAATTGAAAATAAACTTTTTAACATATAAAATTTTGACCTCATAATAATCATCTCACAGCTCAGATGCTTTATAAGATTAGGTTAGATTAAACTTGTTGGAAAATATTTGTCAAAATTGGCAAATATTTTTTTAACAACCAAATTAAATCTAAACAAATTTTAAAATTAACAATTTAGTGTTAACCCATGTAATAATGGAGACAATTTTGTATTTTAATTAATAGAAGTTTAGAGAAGCACACTCTGATAACTTCAATTGTGTTTTCATTATGATTATAAAAAACAAACATAAAAGAGTATGAAGAAAACAAATCTATTTTTGACATTAGCTCTCGCAGCTCTATGTTCCTCCTCTCTTTTCTCCAATGAAACTCCTACTTTCATACAGACTTCTTCCACCCCTGCATTTGAAACTGATTTTACAACAGCGGCGGAAAAAACAGTAAATGCAGTAGTTTGCATAAAAAGTTTCGCCACCCCTAAGCAGAATTCCTACGGAAGCTATGGGGACATGGATCCGTTTGGAGGAATGTTCGATTTCTTCTTCGGTAGTCCCCAACAGCGTCAGCAGCCGCGTCAGCAACAGCCGCGCAAGAGCGAACCCGAACAAAGCGGATTAGGTTCCGGGGTGATTATATCTGAAGATGGATATATCGTGACCAACAACCATGTCGTTGACGGAGCTGAGAAACTTGAAGTGCTCCTAAACGATAATTCAACATACGATGCTAAAATAATTGGTACAGATGAAGCAACCGACCTTGCGCTAATAAAAATCGATGCAAAAGGTCTCTCCCCTATCACTTTCGGCGATTCTGAAACTCTAAAAGTGGGCGAATGGGTGCTTGCTGTAGGAAATCCTTTTGGTTTCAACTCCACTGTCACAACAGGTATTGTTTCAGCCAAAGCACGCAGTTTAGGCACAAATAGCCATAAGAGTCCAATGTCTATTGAGTCGTTCATACAGACTGATGCTGCCCTCAACCCCGGCAACTCAGGTGGTGCTCTTGTGAACCTTAAAGGCGAACTGGTGGGAATTAATTCAGCTATCTATAGCAATACTGGAAGCTATTCCGGGTTCTCTTTTGCAATTCCGACTTCAATTGTGAAGAAGGTGATGACTGATATCAAACAATATGGCACTGTTCAACGCGCAATGTTAGGTTGCTCTGTAGCAGATCTTGATGCAAAGATTGCTAAGGAGAAAAAGATTACTGCCACAAAGAGTGGAATAATCATTGCCTCGGTTTCGGATCGTTCCACAGCAAAGGATATGGGGCTTCAAGAAGATGATGTCATCACTGCAATCAATGGGGTCAAAGTCGATACACGTGCCCAACTGGTTGAAAATGTAAATAAATATCGTCCTGGTGATACCATAACGATAACTTATATCCGTGATAACAAGACTTATACTAAATCGGGAGTGTTAAAGAACATGCAGGGCAACACATCCATAACAAAGAAGGGAGATTTCTCAGAGCTCGGATGTGCGTTTATGAAGCTCACCGATGAAAACAAAAAACATCTCGGTCTTTCCAATGGTGTTCAAGTGCAAGGCGTGAAAGCCGGTGCATTCCGCGATGCCGGTATCAAAGATGGTTTTGTTATCACAGACATCAATGGCTCGACCGTAAATTCTTCAGATGATGTGGAAAGAATTTATAATGGCATAATGAAAAATGATGGTGAAGACAAAGTTATGTTTATCACAGGTATCTACCCCACGGGAAAGAAGTATTACTATGCGGTGAATTTATCTGCTGAATAGTAAAGAGCTTCATAAGAAATTTACATTCATTAAATTCCGTTAACGAAAAGGAATTTCTCTCCTTTCATTGTTAGACAATTGTGAAGGTTCTGAAAAGAACACACAATTGTCTTTCTTTTACTTTTAAGATTATTGCAATATTCACTATTTCCTAAGAAGAATATTACAAGGGAATGAGCCTTAAAATCATCTACTCTTTACTTTCTCACACAATAAAATAAATAGAAAAAACGTTGAAACAGAATAAAATTTTGCAGATTTAAGGAATTTTTATTAAATTTGCACTAATTTTTGGAGATATATATGAGACAATTAAAGATCACCAAATCCATCACCAACCGCGAAAGCGCATCTCTCGACAAATACCTGCAGGAAATAGGGCGTGAAGAATTAATCTCCGTTAGTGAGGAGGTAGAACTCGCGCAGAGAATTAAAAAAGGAGACCATGCAGCCCTCGAGAAGCTTACAAAAGCTAATTTGCGTTTCGTAGTGTCGGTAGCAAAACAGTATCAGAACCAAGGTCTGTCCCTTCCTGATTTGATCAACGAAGGAAACCTCGGTCTTATCCGTGCGGCTCAAAAATTTGACGAAACCAGAGGTTTTAAATTTATCTCTTATGCCGTGTGGTGGATCCGTCAGTCGATTCTCCAGGCTCTTGCCGAACAGTCTCGAATAGTGCGCCTGCCTCTTAATCAGGTAGGTTCCCTAAATAAGATCACTAAAGAACTATCAAAATTCGAACAGGAAAACGAACGTCGCCCATCTCCCGAAGAGCTCGCAGCTCGCTTGGATATGCCGGTGGATAAAGTTTCAGATACTCTTAAAGTATCCGGACGTCACATTTCTGTGGATGCTCCTTTCGTTGATGGCGAAGACAATTCCCTTCTCGATGTGATTCCTAATGATGACAGCCCTATGGCTGACCAGAACCTTAATCAGGAGTCGCTTTCTAAGGAAGTGGATCGTGCCCTTAAACAGCTTTATGATCGCGAACGAGAAATTCTTAAAATGTTTTTTGGAATCGGTTGCCAGGAGATGACACTCGAAGAAATAGGTCAGAAATTTGACCTCACTCGTGAGCGTGTTCGTCAAATCAAAGAGAAAGCAATCCGTCGTCTCAAAGGACAGAAAAGCAAACTTCTTAAATCCTATTTAGGCGAGTAATCCTTTCCTATGATAGCAAATTCTAAATCTATACTTGTGTCCGCAATTCATGGCAAGTTTCGTAAACTTGGGTGGATTGCGGCCACTCTTTTTTTATTGCTCTCCCCTAATATATCTTCAGCCGAGGAAACAGCAAGAGAAAGTATTTTCGGAGGGGATAGACCTCTCGATAACTCCCATTTCACTTGGGGTGCGGATGTAGGAGCTTCTGTTGATCTTACCGCCCACGATATGTCAACTTTCGATCTTGATTTCATTATCGGATATAAGAACAAATTTTTAAAAACTGCAGGTGTCGGAGTTGGTATCCATCGAACTGTCCAAGGAGGTGACAACTTCATCCCTCTCTATGCCCTTATCCGAACAAGTTTCACCTCGCGCCCATCTCTTCTTTTCTTGAATGCCCGTTTCGGATATTCTTTTAATACCGTGGAAGATTCCTCCATGTTCGGCGACTTTAATTCCGCAATTGGATGCGGCATCAATCTCTCTCAAACAAAAAAAGCCAAAACTTATATAATTGTAAGTGCCGCATATAGATATTTCAATAAACGTCACCAAGAAATGATATCCCGGCTCGACACTTATTCCATTTGGATGGCTCAACTGCAATTCGGTGTAAACTTTTAGGCCAATAAAAATTTTTTGGCGTAAAATTTGTTATAAGAGTAATTAGACAAATACCGGTCAATTTATCTGCCGGCTTATTACCTTCTCAAATTTTATGCAGAAAAAAGATATTCTCAATAAATGCAAGGAGGTGGAAAACCTCCTTGCTTCATTTAATATAGCATCCTCTCTTGAGATTCTTCAAGAATTGTCGAGGCAACTCCAAGATTATCATCTTTCCGACGAGCTTAATAAGCTGCGGGAAACTTATCGCTATATGGCCAAATTTATGATCGACGGCATTGCGGATAGTTCGCGCGATAAAGTATATAATGATATTCTTGAGAAACTACGTTCGATCACAGATATCATAAAAAGAAATGCAATTGCAAAAGATTCTTCAGATTATTACTCTGAAACATTAAGATATGAGAATCTTGCCGGAAATGATCTTGAAAGGCTCCTCAATGAATATGAGTCGGCTCATTCCGAATATTCTTTGGCTCAAGCTGCCTCTAACGACACTTCAGAGATTTCCGGAAAACTTGAAGAGCTCCATTCAAAGATATTCAATCTTGTCTGGGTTAAGCTTAATGATAAAAAAACAGTCAGACTTGCCACTCATGCTGCCAAGTCGGAGAAATATGGCGAGATTCTCCCGGCACACATTGTTAGCGCACTAACTCTCTCATTGCTCGGTTATTTCGACAGCTATAAATTATTAGCTTTGCTGGATATTTATGAAGCTGATATTTCAGAGAAAATGTCAGCAAGAGCGATGGTTGGAATCATCTTAGCGCTCAATCATCATCCTCAAAGGGCAATGGATAACTATGAAATAAAGGAGAGACTTCTATTATTGGAAGATTCAATCATTGCATATCGAAGAATCCGAGAAATCATACTTTCAATTATCCGCACGCGCGACACCGACCGCATTTCAACAAAGATGCAGGAGGAGGTACTTCCGGAAATTATGAAGATTCGTCCGGAAATAATGGAGAAAATGCGCAATATATCCCCTGATCTCTCAGAATCAGGTGCTATTGAAAACAATCCTGAATGGGAAGAACTGCTTGATAAATCCGGACTCACTGAAAAGATGCGTGAATTGAGCGAGCTCCAGACTGATGGAGCCGACCTTATGATGGTGGCATTCTCTAATTTAAAGCAATTTCCTTTCTTTAACTCTGCATCCAATTGGTTTATTCCCTTTGTGGCCTCCCACTCTTCTATCAAGGCCGGAGAAACTGAAAGAAACATTATCGAAAAGATAATGGAAATCGGTAAAAATGTTTGCGATTCAGATAAATATTCTCTTGCAATAGCTTTGGGGAAAATGCCGGAAAATCAGAAAAATATGATGCTTGCCCAGCTTGACGCCCAATTTTCTCAGATATCAGAAGAGATGAAAGATAAGGCTCTCAAATCATCTGCTCCGGAATTTGACGAGGAAGTGACAAAAGTGTTGAGAGATCTCTATCGCTTCTTTAAACTGTTCCGTAAAAAAGAGGGTTTTGAAGATCCTTTCAAAAATCCTTTTAATTTCCTCGATATCCCGGTTATCGGACAAATTGCTTCCGACTCAGAAATAGTGTCGCTCGTGGGGGAATTTTATTTCAGTAGAAAATATTATCCTGAAGCCCTGGCATTGATGAATATTCTTATTCAGGAATCTCCCGACGAACCGTCTTTATGGGAGAAAATCGGTTTCTGCTATCAATCGATGAAGTTTTATGAGAAAGCCTTGGAGGCTTACACTCGCGCCGAACTTCTTAAAGCTCCCGGATCCTGGCTTTTAAAAAGGATAGCGTTTTCCTATAAGAAAACCGGGAATTTCCCATTAGCCTTAGAATATTATAACCGACTTCTTGAAAAAGATCCTGAGAATCTAAACCTCATTATCAATGCCGGTTATTGTGCTCTAAAAGCCGGGAAACAGGATGAAGCTTTGAAACAATATTATCACGCCAATTATATTGACCCGGATAATATTAATATATATAGGGCTATTGCCTGGGGAGAGTTCCTTAATGGGAATAAAGAAAAAAGTGAGAACTATTATAACAAAATTCTTGATAGCAACCCTGAATCTTCAGATTTCCTGAATATCGGCCATCTTTATGCCTCAAAAGGAGAACTTCAGAAAGCCTTGGAATTCTATAAAAAGGCGATGAATGATGATTATGAAGCATTTCGCAAAGCCTTCTTGGAAGATTTTGATATCTTGAGAAAAGTCGGTCTTGATAAGCGCTCGTTATTCATCATTCTTGATTATCTCAAATTAGAAGAATAATGACAACATACAAATTAGAAGATTAATTATAATTTACCGCCCCCTTAACTATTGGAAGTTAGGGGGGCGGTAACAATTAATATTAATTAATTTTAAAGCCATAAATTGAAGTGGATTGATAT
>CAZXGU010000123.1:0-9008 GCA_964640375.1 uncultured Sangeribacter sp.
GTCACATCATGATGACGATTGAAATAAGAGGAGACCCTCCTCTTCAATCTTTTTGCTTTCCCGACATAGATCACATTTCCATGACGGTCGATATACATATAGACTCCGGGAGAATCGGGAAGGTTGAGAATTTTCTCGCGGAGCTGTTTTCCCGGACGATTGTTGAAAATATCCTCCTGGGTTCGGTCGGGGGTGATCTCAATTCCGAAACCTCCCATTTCATCGATATTCCTTCCCCAACCGGCGAGAAGATTCTCCACTTCCCGCCGGCCCTCTTCGCGGAGCTCCTTATCGGAGTTGCCGCCCTCTTCCCCATTTTTCACATCCTTTTTCATTCGTTCTTTTGATGAATTAAAATTTCAAAAGCGAAGTGACTTCACATTCAGGAGGCATGGCTGCCCTCCCATTCAATCCTTCGAGCTCTACGATAAAATTGATATAAATTTTCTTCGGATTCATCGATTTCACAAGTTCGTAGCAGGCACGCATCGTGCCGCCTGTAGCAAGCAGGTCGTCGTGTAAAACAACAACGTCGTCCGATGAAATCGCATCGCTATGCATCTCAATAGTATCAACACCATATTCCTTAGCGTATGCTTTCTTGATTGTCACAGCGGGAAGTTTGCCCGGTTTACGAGCAGGCACAAAACCACAGCCTAATTCGTAGGCTAAGATAGAACCTCCGATGAATCCGCGTGATTCTATTCCCACCACTTTTGTCACACCCTTCCCTTTGTAAAGATCGGCAAGGAGGGTTCCCATATCTTTAAGAGCCTCCCCATTCTTAATTAGGGTTGTGAGATCGCGGAACATTATTCCCTTTGATGGGAAATCTGGCACACACCTGATTGAGTCTTTCAATTCTTCGATTGTCATGATATAATATTTTAGATTCTTATTTTTATACTACTTATCTATTCTACCTCTTTCTTTCCTCGATGTGGAACATCTCTTCTTTCCGGCCCTGACCAACCTTAAACTTTACTTTTAGTCTGACGGCTTAAAATTGCAGCCAACAAAGAGTTAGGTCAAAATTGTTCCACGTGGAACATAAAATCTACTTTAACTTTCTCCAGCAAATTTAGCGGTTAAGCAAAAGCAGGAGGACATTGATATCAGAGGGAGAGACGCCTGGAATACGCGAAGCCTGTCCAATAGTAGCCGGACGGATTTTTGTTAACTTTTGGCGAGCTTCTGTAGATAGAGTCTGGAGAGACACATAGTCAAAATCCAGGGGTATCTTTACATATTCTAATCTCATCTGCTTCTCAGCCAAGTCTCGTTCACGATCTATGTAGCCTTGATATTTTATTAAAATCTCTGCAGCTTGAACAATCTCTTCCCTACGCTCCTCTTCCAAGTCTTCAATCCGAGAGGCCAGACGAGGGATAAGGGTTTTAAGAATTTCGAAATTCAATTGTGGGCGTTTCAGCAACTCGATTAAACGAACCGAGGCCGTGAGAGGAGCAGTTCGCAATTCTTCAAATTTACGATTAATTCTTTCGTTTGCTTTCACAAGGAAATTCTGACAGAACACTATCAAATCATCCCTCTGTGCCTTTTTACTCCTCATGCCTTCGAGACGTTCGGGAGTGGCCAATCCAATTGCATAGCCGATGGGGGTGAGCCGCATGTCTGCATCATCTTGTCGTAGAAGTATTCGATATTCCGCGCGCGACGTAAACATTCTATATGGTTCATCAACTCCTTTCGTGACGAGGTCATCTATCAAAACACCTATATATGCCTCATTTCTCTTTAACACTACAGGAGACATACCTTTGCTTCTACGAGCCGCGTTAACACCAGCCATCAAACCTTGGGCAGCAGCTTCCTCATATCCGGTAGTTCCATTCACCTGGCCGGCAAAATAGAGACCATCGACAAGCTTAGTCTGAAGATCGTGGGTTAATTGCGTCGGCTCGAAATAATCGTATTCTATGGCATAACCGGGTCGATAGAATTGAACATCACGAAGAGCAGGCACCTTTGAGAGAGCATCTATCTGTACTTTCCAAGGAAGAGAACTTGAGAACCCGTTTATATAATATTCTTCTGTTGTCTCTCCTTCCGGTTCAAGGAACAACTGATGGCTTTCTTTATCAGCAAATGTGACTATCTTTGTTTCGATGCTCGGACAATATCGAGGTCCGATACTTTGAATCTGTCCGTTATATAACGGAGATTCATCAAGGTTATCATTGAGAATTTGATGAACTTCCGGGTTAGTATGAACAATCCAACATGGTCTTTGGCGAAGCACACGATGCACGCCGGGAAGAAACGAGAATTTACATTCAGGGGTATGATCCCCTTCTTGCATCTGAGCCTTAGAAAAATCTATTGTGCGCCCATCTATTCGCGCAGGCGTTCCGGTTTTCATTCTTCCGACTTCAAAACCTAACGAACGCAATTGATCGGAAAGACCCTTAGAAGAGTCTTCCGAAATGCGTCCTCCCTCAATCTGTGTGCGTCCGAAGTGCATCAAACCATTAAGGAAAGTTCCTGCCGTTAGTACAACTTGACGAGCCCTAAACACGAAACCCAAAGCAGTCTCAACACCGGCAATTTCCGGTTTCTCGCCCTTCGTATTATCAAATTGCAAGCGTGTGACTGTATCCTGAAAGATGGATAAATTAGGAGTGGAATCAAGAATTTCGCGCCATTTATCTATATATTTAGCACGATCGGATTGCACGCGAGGCGACCAGACAGCCGGTCCCTTTGAGCGATTTAACATCCGGAATTGGATAGCTGTGGTGTCGGCTACAATTCCCATTTGTCCTCCAAGAGCGTCAATTTCCCGAACAATCTGTCCCTTGGCAATTCCACCCACAGCAGGATTACAAGACATCTGGGCCACACGATTCATATCTTTAGTGATAAGAAGCGTGGAGCAGCCAAGACGAGCGGCAGCCACCGCAGCTTCGCAGCCTGCATGGCCCCCTCCTACCACAATTACATCAAAATCAAATTTCATCGATTATTATTTTCTTATTAGCTGAGCTTAACTGCTATAAGTTAAGCAGAAAATTTTTACTCCCTGTAATGAATATAATTCTTAAAGTGTCTTTAATAATTCTAAAGCCTTATTTTCTGCGGCTTCCATAATTTCTCTTTCACCGGGTCCTTTATCATTAATTCCGCAAAGATGAAGCACACCATGAATTATTACTCGCAATAATTCCAGCTTATAATTAACATTCAGACCTTCGGCATTAGTACGAACCGTATCGAGAGATATTACCATGTCTCCACTGATTCGGCCTTTGAAATTGGAATTTTGTAAATTGCCTGATAAAGAATTGGGAGAGTCAGAATAATTCCGCGTATAGTCAAAGGTAATAATATCTGTGAAATAGTCGTGTTCAAGAAATTTCCTGTTTGTTTCGAGAATATACGGGTCGTCGCAAAAACAATAGGTAAGGTTGCCCACTGAATATTTGTGACGGGCGGCCACCATCTTAATCCACAATTCAATCTTAGGGAAATCGAGTTGAGGCATCTCCACATTTTCAGCAAAAAATTCTATCATATCACTATAAGGCAATATAATGCGTTTTAGACATTAAATATAACATGATACAAAAATAATAAAAAAATATCATACTACCACGTTCTAAATGAACGAAAAAGCCACCAATGTTAATAACATTGACAGCTATCTGATAATCAATATAATAAATCTAATTTAAAGCCCATATTAGGGGTATGAGAATCCAATATTCAAAAAATCATGACTAATTGGCCGTCTATCTTCCAAAATAAAAGGCTAAAAAACACTTAATGAACGTGATTTAAGCAGGAGTCACTTCTCAAAAGCTTTCTTCACTCGTTCTTGTAGGAATGAATTAAGAGGAAGTGTGATTTTAGTCATCGAACGCGCGGCTACCACCCCGCCACCTGTGGAGACATTGCTGTAGCCTATCACAGGATCAGAGAGTCCAAGATCGGACATGTCGGTGAGTGCTCCTGAATAATATTGCCAACAATAATTTGACCAGTTGTAGTAACTTTCCGAAACCGAACTCATACAAACGATGAAACCACCATCGCAAACCTCTTTATAATTGTCCTCACGACAATGCACTATTGCATGTGCGTTGCGATATTGGAGATTCATCCGGTAACTTGCTCCCGAAAACTGACGGTCGGTAAAGAAAGAAAATCCTTCAGAATCTCCACCCATCACTGCGTCATATTCCGAAATATGCTCGCCAAAAATCGGCTCGGCATTATATTTCAAACTACCCTCACTTATATTACAAAAGAAAGGAATCTCAGAATTAGAGTCCTCATCAATTGAACCCGAAAAAAGGCTTTCCGCTTCACTTTCTTCAGGGAAATAGTCGGTCCACTCAGGGTAACACTCCAAATCATAATGGTAATAATCGTAACGATCCGCGCTATCTGAGATAGAAAAACGGAGTGAAACATCAAAAGCCAACGTCACTGTCTTGCTTCCATCCTCATAATCCTGAAGCCAGCCTTGACGGTAAATAGGGGTGAAGTCAACATCCTCCACAACCGGAGCAACCGGAATCGTAACCGTGGCCTCAGCCTCCCCATAAGTGGGGCTGAAAGCATGAATTCGAATCTCATCCCCTACCAAAGGAATATAATCCTCCCCTACCTGTCGGTTATTTGCATAAACCGTCACCACAGCATCTTTAACCGAATGATCCTTCTCCCCCTCCTGATCGGTATAAACCCATGTTCGACTCACCTCCACCTTAATGGGTTCCCCTGCCGTGATAAGGGAATTTATACAAAGAACAGGCTTTGCATCAATCTCGGGGACGAAATCAGTGTAGCAGCTCGATAGAGATAAAGAAAGCAGAATAAAGCCGATAGTACAAATGACTCTTTTGGCTAAACCAGCATTAGCGTGAATATATGAGGGAATGATATTTAGAATTTCCATGTATAAGAAACTGAAGGAATAATAGGTAATAAACTAAACTTTTGAAACACCGGAATACTGCCGCCAATCCATGTATGAGTCTTATCATCATAATAAGCCGGCAAAGAGCGATACCCGCGAGTGATGGCAATGGTATTGCGATTACAATAAGCATTGTAAAGTCCGAAGCTCCAGTAACCGCGTCTGTTGCGCACCGTAAGGCCTAAGTCGAGACGATGATAGAACGGGAGTTGATAATTATTCAACGGCGTGCCAAGAGTATTATCGGGGAGCAGATGGTCAGCATCAAAACCCGGTCCCTCCCATTGCTGAGGCATAAATGTGAAGCGATTACCGGAATGACCTGTCCAGCCGATATTAAGCTCAACTTTCTCATTGATTTTCCAGTTGAGAAGGATATTAATTGTATGGCGGTTGTCGAACATGGCAGGATATGTTTTTCCTCCATTCTTCTCGGCAAAAGTGCGGTCGCTCCACGCTAAGGAATAGGCAATATGACCGGTGAATTTACCCGCCTTTTTCTCAAAAATGAAATCGATTCCCTTAGCAGTACCGCGACCCGATGTGAGACGCGCATCCCACATTTCTAAGGGTGGCCGAAGATAATATTCATCACAATAATCCACAAGATTACGCATCCACTTCCAATAACCCTCCACTGAGGAAGTCCATTCCCCCGAAGAAGATTCCCAATAACCTCCTACGGCAATCTTATCGGCCGTTTTAGGCTTAAAGCGTCCGGTAATAGGAATCCATTGGTCGGTGGGAAGAGAGAGGGAACCCTGTGTGAGCTGATGCACATACTGGGTGGTTCGGCTATAAGCACTCTTTATTGCCCAATCAGGGGCAATTTTATAGCTCAAAGAGAGACGTGGAGAAACGCCAAACTTATTCTTACCCTCTATATGAAACATTGATAAGTGCATCCCGACGTTAGCACGAAATTTTTCAGTTAGCCGCCAATCATCCTCAATATAGGCATTGAATTCACTTGCCAAATAATGACGAACAGAATCGCGTGAAATAACTTTCAGCCCATCCATATCATATTCGCGCATCGTGCGTGAAGGGAGAAAGGAATGGAGGGTGTAACCGCCACCAAAACGAACCGTACTATTCTCAAAAGGATTCCAGCGGAAATCCCCTCTGAAGATGCCGTCGTCGATATAATTTGAGGTTTTCTGCTTAGAAGATACTTTGCTAATCACCTCGCCCGCATATTTTGAAATATCCTCCGTGAAACCCTTCATGGAGGAGAAATATCGCGTATAGGCAGCTGTAAACTCTCCGGAGAGAGATTCATTGAAACTGTGGACAACTCCAGTTTGAGCCACGATATTTCCCCAATTCATATCATATTTATCATTAGAGAAAGCCGTGTTATCATAGTTCTCATTCCAAGTGGACCCGGTGTGAAGTTCATCGTTGCCAAAATAGAAATTCAGAAAACCTGAAGTTTTCTCATTGAAGGAATGATTCAACTTGAAGTTCAGATCCATGAAATCATATCTAAACCTCATCTTATCTTCTGTGGAGGAATTTATCAAAGCGAGCAGAGGGACCGACAGCACATCAAACCATGAACGACGAAGGGCAACGTTATAGGTGGTTCGCTTCCCTATCGGACCTCCAATGCTGAACGCTCCCGAAGTGAGGCCCAACTTGGCGGAACCATGATGACCGAGAGTAGAGCCATTTTTGGAACGCACGTCGAGGAAAGAAGAGAGACGCCCGTCATATTTGGCCGGCATCGACGACTTAAAGAAATCTAAATAGCGAATGGCATCCACATTGAAAGCTGAGAAAAGACCAGCAAAATGATTAACCTGATAGATCGGAACATTATCGAGCATATAAAGATTCTCATCGGCGTTTCCACCATGGACATACATCCCAGCAAAACCCTCCAATCCATCGGTCACTCCAGGCTGCATTTGAAGGGTTTTGACCACGTCAGGTTCCCCTAACAGAACGGGGGTATTGACAATTTCAAGAGGAGTGAATTTTCCAGCTCCGATCTCAGTTGATTCCACTTTGGGAGCCTCAAGACGCGATACAACAATCACCTCTTCGAGCACTGTAGGAACAGCCTTTAAGAATGTATCGGGAAGAACTGTCGTAGAAGGCGTTTTAGGCTTTAATTCCTTCTTTTTAACTTTCTTTTCCGAACGTTTGAGAAGAACATTATCCCCCTTTATCTTGTACTCAATCACTGTGTTTCGGAACATCTCCTTCAAAACCTTATCCAACGGCTGGTTTTTAGCCTCAACCGTAACCTTCATTCCGGCAAGCAGATCGGAAGAATAGATAAAATTCATTCCTGTCTGCCCCATAATGGAACGGAACACCTCCGCGGCAGGCCGCTGATGAGCGGAGACGGACACGTTACGCGCCACCGCAGCGAACGTTATCACTACGGCAATAGAAAACATTAACAACCTTTTCATTCCTTGATTATCAGATGAGTGCCGAGAATTTCATTAATTGTTTCCACTAAGTCGGTGACATTCCCCTCATAATGGAGAGTGAGATGAAGAGAGGCGGCATCCTCAGGCAAACCGTCGATTTCCACACCATACACCTTTTTAATCTCTCCCACTACTACCGGGAGCGGGGCATCATCGAAATCAATTGCCCTGACAGCTGTTATATCATGTGTGGCTTTTACTTCCTCAACAGGCATGACCGATTCCGACGGTTGCTGAGCAGCATACTCATTTCTTATAATAATTGATGCCACGGCAGTAAAGGCTACAACACCAGCAATGATTGCAGCAATTCTAAAACGGCTCCATTTTTTCTTGATTCTAAAGCCCATTTTATGGAGCGCAGTTTCTGTGGAGAAGGCACCCTTTTGGTAATATTTAGCAACAAAATTTATGTTTTTCTCTTCCATGAATATCAAAAATCAATTCCTACACGAAGGCTAAAATATGGTTTCACTTTATGATATGTGTCTGTGTAGTATATTTCATAAAAGCCGTTGTCAATATCAATCACTCCTTCATATTTTTCAATCTTATAATCGATTAAAGAGAGTCCGCAACCGACGTTGACGCCTATTTTACGACCCCAGTTGAAACGATAACCGATAGTGGGTGAGAAATAGACACCTCCTCCGGAGGAGAGATTCCAACCTAAACGGACATCAGCATAGGGAGTGAATTTGCCAAACTGCATATCCATTCTTCCCTGGGCAAAAATAGGCACAATCCAGGTGTCCCATTTCGGGCATCTCTCAACTCCAAGACCGGCTCCGACAAAGAACCGGGAATCTATCTGATAGCCATGAGATGTGGAAGCACCATTAAAGAAGAAGGTTTCGCGTGCGAGTGTTGTTTCCCATCCATCGCCGGTGAAAGTAGCCATTTCTTCATTCCGCAAGCTGGCATTCCATTCGAGGAATCCTCTATAACCCTTTTGGGGTTGACGAGCAAAGCCTGAGCAGCAAACTGAGGATAGGAGAGAGAGAAAGAGGAGAAAAGGAAGGAAATTGAATGATCTTTTCATGTATGTTATATGCTTGTTTACCCTTAAGACGCATAAACATTGAAAAGGTCCTATCCGAAAAAAGATTATTTTTAAAGAAAAGGGAGGAAGAAGGGTTTATGTCCGTTGGAGAGTGATTCGCGCATCCGAGCTAAGGCTTTGGTAAGTTGGTTTTTGACTGTCTTTATTGAGATTCCCAATTCTGCGGCAATTTCTTCTCCAGTCATTCCGTCGCGTTTGCTCATCAGAAAAATTTCGCGACATTTTTCGGGCAGGCTATCCACAGCTTGCCATATCCGGGCATCGCGCTCGGAGTTATCTATTGTCTCCTCCCCTATTTCAGGCAGTTCATTAATGTCAACCAACTCTTTACGAGAACGGAGAAACGAAATACATTCATTCCGCACGCAACGATACATCCAGCTTTTAAAATTGGCTATCTCTCTCCCCTCCTCAATCTGTTTCCATGATTTAAGGAAAGCCTCCTGCACCAGGTCTTCCACCCGGTCGATATCCTCCACCATCCGAAGAGCATACATACCCAATGGAAGGTAAAGATTCCGGAATAATATTTCAAACTCACGTTCGGTCATGG
>CAZXGU010000124.1:0-8922 GCA_964640375.1 uncultured Sangeribacter sp.
ATAATTAGACCTATTAATCCTATTTAGCCTCTCCCTCATCTCTTGCATGTCATGAGAATAATTCCGTTTAAGGCTATCGCACTCTTGTTCAAGTTCTTTTATTCTTGAATATACATTCTTGAATAACAATAAACCAATACACCCTAAAATCAAACCAATAACCCCCAATAATATTAAAACTCTCCAACACCATATCCAAATGTTACTTGACTCTTCTGCAACCTCTTCATTTGATTCAGATTTATCTTCAGAGGGATCTGTAACACCTGCCTTATCGCCATCCGGATTCTTTTTATCAGCTAATTTGGCTTTTATTTGTTCATTGATAGAGTCAAATTTCGGGGAAAAGAATTGTACTACATCAAGGAACTTCTTCGAGCCAATACCAATCTTCGGGTCATCAGCCGAAACTGAAATAGCTAATCTATATTCTCCAATAAAAGCATTTATGTCTTCTGCCGTTGACTGAGAAAATTTCGGATTATCTTTCACCTTCTCAATGTTGTCTGCTATATAAAGGATACTTTGAAAAGTATGATTTAAAGTGGAGTCAAGTTCTTTTTGGGTTCCATATCCTCGTTTTGATGCCTGAGTAACCACCTCACTTTTGGAGGTATTGAATTCAGTGATAGCATTCCTAACTGATTCAATATTCAACTCCTGCTCTGGTTGTCCGACAACAGTAAGTGAACAAAGTAGAATAAACAGGCATGTCGTTATCTTTCTTATCATAATATGTTGCGAGCAAGAATGTTTAACATTTCAGTGATGGGATAAAAGAAGAGGGTATCTTCTATCTGGGTCGGAGAGTTGAGGAGACCCATAAAGGTTAAGGCATTGCTTGTTCTCAGTCTTACGTCTGAAGCGAATAAGTCTTTATGTTGGGACAAGACCGTATTTCGTACCGTGCCGAAATTATCATGGATGTTTTGTTCATTGGCAAGTTCAAAGAATATATTAGTAAAATCGGCAACGACCGACTGCAGTCCATTCCAATCGCCATCATCCAATTGATCATAAGTCTTTCCTCCAATAAAACCGTTATTGGAAGTACCGAGAAGTGTATCTGTCATTCCCTGGATTTGAGGTAAGGTAGGCACATTGTTAACCAATAACCCCCCTTTACATGTGGCCTCTTTGGGTCTGAAAGGATCTGTAACAATCCTAAAATTGACATGGGGGTATGGTCGCTTATTCACCTTCTCGAAGATTGCCTTGGTATAAGCTTCCAGTGTCTGGAGCCCAACATTATTGCCTACACCAAGAATCTGAAGAAGCTTTGAACCATTTCCACTAAATGCGAGCACAGCCGGCTCTCTAACATTGGCTCCGAGTTTTCTTTTAGCCTTTATAAAAGTTGCAAGATGATAGATGATAGCTGTATAGAATATAAGCACTAAAGTCTTTGCACCCTCAGAATTTTGCAACATCTGATTGAAATTTACATTATTCTGGCAACCCATTTGTATAACATCGGTATTGTCTTTAAGACTAAAGAGCATTGAAATAAAATCAGCTGAATTCCCGGAACGAGCAATATCATCTAAAATAGCCTTTGGATTCCCTAAGTTATTGGCTTGAAGAATACCATCAAAAATCGGTCTGTAATGACTGACAAATCCATTGTTGGCTAAGCCATTTGCGACAAAGCCATCTCCAAGCAGTGAATTCGCAGCAAACCTGAATGAAGTGATAAAGCCGGGCTGACCGTTCGAGTCAACTATATAAGCATCCGACGTTCCTCCTCCTATATCTACTGTGAGCACATCCACGCCTGCACCGAATGAATTCTGATAGAACTGATAGGGAGCAATGGATTCGGGCATAGTTTGAAGATTACCAACATTTGGGCCTATATGTCGTTGATACAAATTGTTCCATATATTCGATATGTTGGCCACAGTAGCTGCGGGCATACTTGTAGGATAAAACCATCTAATTCGAGTTTGTGGCAGGTCGCCACCCTCCATGACAACCTTATTACGAATAAGATGCATAAGACTCCCCAGATAGCATTCAACCATCGAGGTTATATGCGGATCATTCGACCATTTTAAGTCGGATTTTATCTCATTATATGTCGCCTGTGCCACATGCCCAAAATAAAATGGTAAATTCCCTGTGATATAAGGGGCCGTAGGGGTATTCCAATTGGTTGCCTTCTTATAGGAAAGTAACGTTCTCATTGGAAATCCAATTTCATTCTGTCCTCCCATAGTTGGGGGGATAAAATTAGTCTTTAAGGCAATGGCATAGTCAGGATCAGAAAGGGCATCCTCATTAAGTGTACTCAACTGACGGGCATTTCCCGGGATATTGAGTGGATAAGAGATATTAGCTCCAAATTGTTTATATTCTATATGGGTGTTGGAGGTACCGAAATCCACTGCGAATTCATAGACTGTCCCTCCTGCAACTCCACTCCATTTTGGAACTGCCACACCTCTTAGAGTCCCTTGGGATAACTCAATCAAGTCAAAGTTAGCGGCAAATGAGGTCATGGGCACAAAGGGGGCAGCCCCATTTACACGCTGACCAACCGCATCTAAGTTACGATCGGATGGACCGAAAGCTGGTTGCAAAATAGCGCCCCCATCACTGATACATTCCACCTTTGGAATCCAATTATCGCTTCTCGACATGACCCCTACAACGTAATCCGCTTGGACTCCGTCTGAAAATTTTGTTTTAGGGAATAAAGCCATAGTGAAATCCTTATTGACGATATTACCATTCTTCGGATTCACCATAGCATTATCAGTGATGTAGATTCTCTTAAAAGGGATTACCCCTCCCCTTACAGGAATATTTAGAGATACTTTTACTAAGAGGCCACCTCCGGGAGCAGTGTCACAAGTGATTTTCAAATCTCTTTTTAGGTCTGCCGTTGTGAAATATTCAAAATATTTCCGCTTTATAGGAAGCAAGAAAGAATGACCTCCACCTGTGTTGTCAGTCAAATTCCCATCAAAGAAATCTTCGGGATTAGGGTTACTCTCCACCATTATTATATTATCCTCCAAGAAGTCTGTCATAGTCAGGTAAGGATAACGTGTCCCATCCGATGGAAGGATTCTACGACTTATTTCGCCGGGATACAGTGGTACTTCTGTATTTTGCTGCCAAGGAGCAGTTGTATATCTCCAACCGCGTGCAAAACTATCACTGGGAAGTACAAGAGGAATTGTACCCTGTGCTTTCTGGGAACGGATAGCAAAATCACTTACTGCCCCCAAATTTACGGGGGGATTAATTCCTAATTGTACCCCAAGAATTTCCACAGGCACTCCCGGCTGAAGTTCTAATGGTTCGTATTCATTTTGAAGAGTGCTTCCATTCATACCATTAATCCTCTGCTGTAGAGCATAATCCAAATACCCAAATGTCTGATTCAGATAGGTATCAACCTCGGGGAAAAGCACTGCAAAATTTGGGAAGGCATGTCTCAAAGCATACATCCAAGCTATAAAATCATTATCGCTTCTATCTTTGAGAGCAACAAAGTCTTCATCAGCCAAAGCTTGGTGAGTTCCGAAAATTATCTTTCCCTTCAAGAAGTCATGTTTGTTAGCTGAGGTGTAGAATAGACTGGCTGGAGATGTAGAACCTATTATAGTCATGGGGTCAGGCGCACCGGGGCCAATATATCTTAACATATAAAGGCCCTGCATTGAATCAAAATTGAATTGATGTGCATCAGACGCCATAAACAAGTCAAGAGTTCTGCCCAATAATGCGTGTTTTTCATCAAGGCTTTTGCGAAGATCATTAACCTCAGCACTATCCCATTTAACAAGATCAATCAGACCTGATTCCCTGAAGTTTTCTAAATTAAAGAATATCTGCGCCACATCAAAAGCATGAGATACCATTTTGTGATGAATTGTATTCCCATCGAGCCCATTCTGGTTTACAAATGCAAAGGCAGCTTTGACCAGATCCATCCTTGCAAATGGACTGGGGATAGAAGTGATCTCTTTCGATGCAGTGGCTCCGGCCGGATCTGCAATATTATTGACAATGGCCCCATTGTACTGCCCGGAAGCTGCCCAACCTTGGATAGCGTTATTGCCGGTATTGTGTAATCTGAATACTTTTGCCATTAGAATTTAATTTTTTTAGAAACAACTTTTCTTGTACCAAGAAGAAGATGAGAAGTGAACTTCCCTTCATTAGTTTGGGCGTGGTGATTAGCATCTTCGGAAGTGGAGGGTTTGTTTAAATAGTGATTTAACAAATCCCAATTACTTGCAGCAACTCCAAAAACTTTTGTTGTTGGAATTCCCTTAGCTAAATTAAATACCTGTGTCGGTCGAGGGGCCAGAACAAAAGGACTAAACTTACGGGCATGGCTGTGATGCTCCATGTCTTTTTCCCAACTTAAGAACGAATTGGCGAACTGATTCAGAGTGTTATAGAACTGTCCTCCTATAACAGTGTTTACATAAGGTGTTACCCAGCCCTGAGTTAATGATTTCTGAATATACTCGTCAAGATACTTGCTGAACAAAGTAAATTCCGTCAGTGGACGTGCCACTTGAAGATAGGTAGGCATACTCAATACCGGAAAAGTTATCTCCGTCACGTCTTGTTGAATTCCAAATTCTTTATAGTAAGTGGTTCTTATATTATTATTAGCATTAGGATTCACTAAATTATTATTAGCGAAGTCTAAGGTGGCTAACGCTGCGGCAAACTCAACAAAATGGGCTTTGTTTTTCTGACCTGGACCACCATCATTATAATCCTGTTGCCCCCTTATATCGTCACCAATATAATAAAGCACATCGAGCCCCGTGAGGTTATGCTCATAATAAGAGAGTGCCGCTTTTGTTTTTGATACGAACGTATCTGAATCAATCACTCCCCCTTTCTTAGAAGCAATGTTAAAATAAGGCAAGACTGTTATCGCTCCTATTTCTGCTGCTTGAATTGCAGCTGCATTAGGAGTATTGATCGTTGGATCAATATTCCGGAGATTCTTAAGCAATAGAGGGAAGCCGCTTGCACCCGTCCCTCCAAATATAGAGCTTATTATAAAAATCTTGTCTCCAGGTTGAAAAGAATTTGCAAATTCTCTAAATTCAGGAGACTGAGCAAACTGATTAAGCACTACGCTTCCAATATTAGGATTTCCAGTAAACCCTATAGTCATATCTGTTTCCCTATTCTCCTTTGAAAACAGCATATTCATTAGAGCCTTATTAGAATCCGATAGAGCACCGAAATTCATGTAGCTGCCAAAGGGAGTATTGGTATTCTTTCCCATTGGCATGACATATTCATTGGGGAAATTGAGCTTGGTGAGCTTGACCCCAAACGAATCTATTTTTCTATCTGGATGATGAGACTGCGTACTATAAATCTCCGCATATTGGTTCATTAATGAAACTGTATCAGTCTTATCTCCACAAGCTGCATCGGGGTCTATAATGATTGGAACAACCTCAGATGCTTGCGTCTTTACTCCGGCACCAAGAAGCATAGTTAGCGCCCTCAGCACCCGAGCTCCTGTGCCTCCTATGGCAAATACATATAACTTGGACATAGCTTTAGTTTCTAAAAGGTGAAAAACGACAATTCCCTGGAAGCCACATTAAAATAAGACTCGCAACCATGAAAAACAGGACACTCACAAAGGCATTCGCACAAGCAAAATCCAACCATTGGCTAAAGGGTAGTGAGAGAAGGCCATCCTCGTTTATCGGGGAAGGGCTCCAGTCGCCTAACACATCAAGCTCATCCTGACGATTGTCGTTTATTACCCCAATTCTATATTTTAGGAATGCGAATCCCAGCCCAAAATTGATAAGAGCATTGCAGCCAAGCATAATCAACCACGACCACCAAGCCTTGAACCGAGGATGATTTATTGGCCAAAGATAAAACGCAACAGCTACTACTAAGGAAATAACCACAGTTGTAACCCCAATTGTAGTAAACATGCCATCTAAGAGCTGATCACCGTTATCATCGACCAGACTTCTCATGATTTTGTAAACCGACTTACCGGTATTACAAAACCATCCATAGATTTGACTAAAAAAGACTTCCATGTTAGTTTATAAGTATTTTGAATGTTATATAATCAGGTGAATTGTAGTATTCCTGTACCCCCGAAATTAAGCTTCCCAATCCAAATGTTCTTTGTTTATCCGGCTTATACCCATTTTCATAATCTGTACCTGTTGGATCATCAAATGCTGAAACCCAAGCAGGTGTCTTTTGAAGCATTGATTTTAAAGCTACTTTAACAGTGGTAGTTGGGAGGGAAGAATTCTTATTGCCTCTCATCCATAGGGTGTATTTATATTTTCCCTCTTCTTCCTTCCCTTTACACGCTTCAATTTTTTTAATTGAATAGTTTTTCCCACCACACACATAGTTACTTGTATCTAAAATATATTCTTGAGAAAGAGGAAGGTAGGACATGTCTGCAATAAAAGTTATAGGCTTGATACCATCTCCGTTTGTCTGAGGATTTAAATAATGATAAGGATGATCCACTCCCATAGCTTTATATGGAAGATATTTATAGGGAGGGATACCCACAACATAGTCCGCCTGATCCTCAAAGGTAATAGTGGAAATACACGTGGACACACTCGCAAGAATACTTTCATCTCCGAAGAACCATACGAAATATGGTCTTTTGCCTTTTGACACATTTATTTTTCCGTTAGTCTTAGTGTAGTATATTCCATCAAAACTTGAAATAAAGCGATATACCAATACACTGAATTGAGGATTGCTTTTTGCTTTATTCTTTAAAATATTAAGCATATCCGTCTGTTGTTTAGCAAGTGCTTTGTCCAGATCTTCGGCTGCCTGAGGAGAATAGACGCAATCACTTACAAACATTGAAACTTCCCCATTAGAAGTGGACTTGACCACATTCTCTATAATATCTATAATATCTGAATTAGCTCTGTCTCCACCAGCGGCACTAAATGAGGACGGCGATAAACCATCTGTAAATTGCTTACGAGATTGCTTCTTATTGAACGTTATCGAATTGATGTAATTTAGAGATAAACCCTGGGGGTTAGATAAGACGTCTGCCTCAACTTGACCTATCAAACGATACAAAGTTGTTTTAAATTCTGAATTCCCGACAACATATCCATCCATACTGGCGGAACTTTCCACAAATACATTAAACTTTGAGGCGTGAAGTGGATTATTCTTTTTGAAAAGAGAATCTCTTTGAGCAACCGTTTCTTTTCCTTTCAACCCAATTCTTTCTTTACATTCTTTTCCATTGCAATCTATATGACAGCTACACATAGATATAGCTAAAACGAAAATAAGCACGACTGTGGCAAGGCTACTTAATATCTTATAATTTCTTTCCATTAAAGTATAATTCAAGTAAATTTTTCTGGTATTTTCATCCCAATCTCTACGTAAGAGATTTGGATGGCTTGTAACTGGCTTATATATACCCTATTAGAAATGGAGGTAAACGAAAAAATCGCAATTTTTTACAATTTTCTTAAAAAAAGACAATTAATTTCCCTCACTTTTCCTTTGTATTTCAGTTTTTTTGGTTACTTTTGCACTTAGTTAATTATCTCTTACGTAGAGATTTGGATGGGAAGCCGTTCTGATTCGGATAAACTTACATTGCCCTCAAACAAGCTTTAGCGGGAAACATACTTGGAAAAAGAAGCTGAAAATTTGCGTAATAGGGAGATTTCTTGTTATTTTGCAGTCTGAAACGAGTATTATTTGCGCCAGCCTCAGTTTTGAATTGATGTTTCAATATTTTATTCACTTATTGAGCATATTTTTTCATATTTTATTCAATTCTGCACGCGCAATTTCAGGAAATTATTAAGATGAAAAAGGTTTTGCTTCTCGGCTCGGGTGCCCTCAAGATAGGACAGGCGGGCGAATTCGACTACTCCGGCTCTCAGGCGCTTAAGGCGCTGAGGGAGGAGGGTATCTCAACTGTGTTGATCAATCCTAATATCGCTACTATCCAGACTTCTGAGGGCGTGGCTGATCAGGTCTATTTCCTCCCTATCACTACCCATTTCGTGGAGGAGGTGATAAAGAAGGAACGCCCCGACGGCATCCTCTTGGCTTTCGGCGGACAGACGGCGCTCAATTGCGGCACGGAGCTCTATCTCAACGGCACTCTCGAAAAATATGGAGTGAAAGTGCTCGGCACTTCGGTTGAGGCTATCATGATCACTGAGGACCGCGACCTTTTCGTGAAGAAACTTAACGAGATTGATGCCAAGACTCCGGTTTCGCAGGCTGTGGAGTCGCTCGAAGATGCAGTGGCTGTGGCCCGTCGCATCGGGTTCCCGGTGATGGTTCGTTCGGCTTACGCTTTGGGCGGTCTGGGCTCGGGCATCTGCACCAACGAGGAGGAATTTATCAAGCATTGCGAGAGCGCCTTGGCTTATTCAAAGCAGATTCTTGTGGAGGAGAGCTTGAAGGGCTGGAAGGAGATAGAGTTTGAGGTTATACGCGATGCCAACGACCATTGCTTCACTGTGGTGCCCATGGAGAACTTCGACCCCCTCGGCATCCATACGGGTGAATCTATCGTGGTGGCTCCTATCGTGTCGCTCACTAAAGAGCAGATTTCGATGCTTGAAGAGATTTCACGTCAGGTGGTGCGTCATATCGGTATCGTGGGTGAATGTAACATCCAGTTTGCTTTCAATGCCGAGACTAATGACTACCGCATTATCGAAATCAACGCGCGTCTGAGCCGTTCTTCCGCTTTAGCTTCCAAGGCTTCCGGCTATCCATTGGCTTTCGTGGCCGCCAAACTCGCGCTGGGCTATACTCTCGACCAAATCGGCGAGATGGGCACTCCCAATTCCGCTTACGTTGCGCCCTCGGTGGATTATATGATTGTAAAGATTCCGCGTTGGGACCTTTCAAAATTCGTCGGTGTTGACC
>CAZXGU010000125.1:0-8907 GCA_964640375.1 uncultured Sangeribacter sp.
CTTATCACGCCGATGGTACTGCGAAAGCGGGAGAGTAGGTAATCGCCGCCTTTAAAGCCTCAGAAGTGAAAACTTCTGAGGCTTTTTCGTTATCGAATGTAGGGACGCGATTTTTCGCGTCCGATTATGTTCTGGTTGGACGCGAAGAATCGCGTCCCTACATTTGACTTTGTATTGGATGGTCGGACGCGAAGAATCGCGTCCCTACAATAATAAATCTTGTTAAAATTGATGATAAATGGATTTAAATCACTAATTTTGCAGATTATTTGTGAATTCTCATTTTCAGAATGCTTACCAAGAAATATAACCTAATCAACAATGTGCTCGGGTGGGTGGTTTTTGCCATTGCCCTTGCCACCTATTGGCTCACTTTGGAGCCTACCGCTTCCTATTGGGATTGCGGTGAGTTTATTATCCAGGCAGACAAACTTGAGGTAGGTCACCCGCCGGGCAACCCTATCTTCATGCTCACAGCGCGTTTCTTTGCAAACTTTGCTCCCGATGCGGCCCATATCTCTGTTATGGTGAATGCTATGAGCGGTTTGCTGAGTGCTTTGACTATTCTTCTCCTTTTCTGGACTATCACTCATCTTGTGCGCCGTCTCGTTGTCAGAGATAATACCGACACTGAGCTCTCTCTTTCCAAGTATCTTGTTGTGATGGGAAGCGGAATTGTTGGTGCATTGGCATATTGTTGGAGCGACACTTTCTGGTTTTCAGCAGTCGAGGGTGAGGTTTATGCTTTCTCCTCATTCTGCACTGCGCTTGTGTTCTGGCTTATCCTCAAATGGGAGAACCGCGCCGACCAACCCCATTCCGACCGTTATCTTATTCTGATAGCATACGTGATCGGAGTCAGCATTGCCGTGCATCTTCTCAACCTCCTTTGTATCCCTGCCATTGTCCTGGTGTTCGCTTACAGGAAATGGAAGGATATGAATCTGAAGAAATCGCTGATTGCTCTTGTGATCTCATTTGTGATGGTGGCATTGGTATTGTTTGGTCTTGTTCCGGGCTTTATCAAGATGGCACAGCGTTTCGAGCTCTTCTTTGTCAATGTGCTTCACTGCTCATTCAATACGGGAGCCTTGATTTATGCTTTTGTTGCTGCCGCTATTTTCATCTGGGCAATCGCTACATTCCGTTCGTCAAAATCGATGACGATGGTCAAGATCAGTTTCTTCATTGCTGTCTTTATTTCCGGAATGCTTTTCATTGGCTCAGGCTGGTGGTTAGGTTGGATTCTGATGGCAGCCTTGGCAGCCTGGCTTTTCTTCGACAAGCGTCCGCTTCCCGTGCGCACACTCAATATCATTGTGTGGAGCATAGCGGTTATTTTTGTGGGCTATTCAAGCTACGCGCTCATATTGATTCGTTCGAGTGCAGACACCCCGATGAATCAAAATTCACCCGACAATGTTTTCGACCTTGCCTCTTATTTGAGCCGCGAGCAATATGGTGAGACTCCTCTCCTTTATGGAGAGACAATCAATTCCGGAGTGCAGAAGAAATTCATGGGTTATCAGACCATAGATTCCGGAGAGAAAAATGAAGATGGCACCCCCTTCACATATAATATCCCGGCCTATAATCAGATCATAGACAAAGGGGATGTGACATATTCCAAGGGAGTGAAAAATGCTACTCCCAAGGAGAGCGAGTTTTTGACCGGCAGCGATGTAAGCAACAATCAGAAACTTGCAGAGCGTGGCGGCGATTATTATGTGAAAAGCGGATATAAGGAAGATCCTAAGCTCAATCCGGAGCTGAATATGGTTTTCCCGCGTATCTATAGCCGCATGCACCGCGACGCTTATCGCACATGGGTCACTCTCGACACCACTCCGGCCAATCTGAAAGAGCTTTACGCTGTGGATGAAACCACGGGAGGGAAGGTTCCTGAATATGACCTCAACGGTCAGCCGACACTTAACCCTATGACTAATCAGGTGGTGTTCCCGCAGAAAGTGGCTTACCGTCCCACCTATCTCCAAAACCTTGAATATTTCTTCAATTACCAGCTTATCCACATGTATATGCGTTATTTCATGTGGAACTTTGCCGGTCGTCAGAACGATCTTCTCAACCAGCAGGGAGAACTCGATGCCGGAAACTGGATATCAGGCATTCCTTTCATCGACAATGCACGCTTAGGCGACCAGAGTCTTCTTCCCGACGACTTGGGTAAGGATAACCAGGGTCATAATGTATATTACATGCTTCCCCTCATTTTGGGAATCATTGGGTTGGTTTGGCAGTCGTTTGCCGGCAAGCGAGGCATAGAGCAATTCTGGGTTGTTTTCTTCCTGTTCTTTATGACAGGCATAGCGATTGTTCTCTATCTTAACCAGCCTCCGCAGCAGCCACGCGAACGTGATTATGCTTTTGCCGGCTCCTTCTATGCCTATGCCATCTGGATAGGAATGGGCGTTGCCGGGCTTTGGAGTCTGATCCGACTAATCCTTGGTTCGAAAGAAGGAAAGAAGACAGTTGTGGTTAACAACGATGAAAAGCAGATATCTAAGAAGACCGTTGCCGTCACTCCGATTGAAGAAACCTTGGAGGATAATCATTTCAACTTCTCAGGAAACAGATCGAAAAACTCCCTTTATGCCGCTGCCGTGGCATGTCTGTTGGGTTTGATTATACCGGTACAGATGGTGAGCCAGACATGGGATGATCATGACCGTTCGGGACGCTACGCCGCGCGCGATTTTGCCATCAACTATCTTGAGAGCTTGGAACCCAACGCAATCGTGTTCTGCAACGGAGATAACGACACCTTCCCTCTCTGGTATGCCCAAGAGGTTGAGGGAGTGAGACCCGATGTGAAGATTATCAACCTCAGCTATCTCGCTTCGGACTGGTATGCCAACCAGCAGATGAAGCAGAGCTATGAGGCTGCCCCGGTGAAATTCACAGCCAAGCCCGAAGATATAGCCTACGGTAAAGCTGACGTAACTTTAGTGGGACAAGAACGCTCTCCGGCAGATCTCTTGTCATCGCTGAAAGCTGTTTATTCAGGGAAGGCATATAATAAAGATTATGGCTATCCTGAATTGCCAAGCAGCGTGGTTACAATTCCGGTTGATAAAAAGAAGGTGATAGAACGCGGATTAGTGGCTCCGGAAGACACCGCCAGGATAGTGGATCAGATTGTAATCGACCTTGCTTCCGCCCCCTCCATCCAAGGGAAGGGCTATGTGAGCCTGAGCGAACTGTTGATGTTCGATATAATAGCAACTAATGCAGCCGAGGGATGGCCGCGTCCGATTTATTGGTGTTCATCCGTAGGCTCGGAATATCACACCGGGTTGAGCAATTATCTCGTATCAACAGGTATGACCCATCAATTGGTTCCGACCCTTCAGGAAGGATTGCCGGCACGCACCGACCGTGCCTACGATGTCGTGACCAAGAAATATCGTTGGGGCGGGGCAGACAAAGCCACAGCCGACAACCGACCCTATTTTGACGAGACAGCTCGCCGCATGTTGATGGCAACACGCAATTCAATGTTAGATGTGGCCATGCAGCTTATAGATGAGGGCGACCAACTCACAGCCGCGAAGAAAACATCAGCCGCCAATAAGAAATATAAGCAGGCTTTGGAGACGCTCAATCTCATTGAGAAGAATTTGGGCGAGGCCGTGACCCGTTATGGAATCACAGTTGCTCTCCAGCTTCCCGACTTCTATGGCATGATAGCTGAATCAACCAACGATCAGAAGTTGAAGAAGAAAGCAGTGACCATGCTCTTTGAGCAGATGCAGCGCTTGCTGCAATATGTGGCCTATAACAACGCCATGGCGCAGCAGTTTGGACCCGGCATGAGCATGACCACCGAGTCGCGACTTATACCATACCAGATGCAGAGCTTCATCGATGCCTATCTCCGCTACGGCGGCGATGAAAAAGCCTTGGATGCCATGCTCAAGAAGCAAGGCTTCAATCGGGAGTATTTCCGTAAGCTTCATGACGCTGCCTATTCCAATGATTACGGAAGCGACGAACCGATCACTGTCGAGTCGGCTATGCAGGAGTTTGAAACCTGGGCCGGTATGGTGAATGAATTGGCCGCCATGACTCCGGAGGCATATCAAGCCGCCCCATTGGAGAAGAAATATATCGACTCCGTGTTCTATGGCTACATGGAAGAGCTGAAGCGGTCGGGGATAACAGAGCAGGAAATCAATGATGCTTTGAAAAAGACCGGCCTTGATGTGGTTCGCTCGCGTCGCATCTATGAAGAGTATGTAAGCAATCATCCTGAATGATGCTGATAGAAAAGCCGCCTCAAATAGTTCGTGCGCTCACTCCCGACGGGATTTTCAGAATCCCGTCGGGAGATGAGCGTTGCGTATATCTGACCTTTGACGACGGGCCGATACCTGAAGTGACGCCGTGGGTGCTCGATGTTCTTGACCGCTATGATGTGAAGGCAACATTTTTCATGGTGGGGGATAATGTAAGGAAATATCCGGAGATATATGAAGAGGTGAGGCGCCGGGGACATAGGGTGGGGAACCACACGATGCACCACATTCAGGGAGTCAAAACTCGCACACGGGGCTATCTTAGGGATGTTGAAGAGGCGCGGCAGTTAATCGATTCTGATTTGTTCCGGCCGCCTCATGGTTGGCTTCGGCCACGGCAGGCACGGATTTTGGCCTCGCGATATAAGATAATCATGTATGATCTTGTGACGCGCGATTATAGCAAATGGATGGATGCTGCGGGTGTGGTTAGGAATGTGAAGCGATATGCTCGGCCGGGGTCGATAATAGTTTTTCATGATTCGCTAAAGAGCCGGGATAAATTGACCACGGCTTTGGCTGAATCGATTGAATGGCTCAAAGAGCAGGGATATAGCTTCCGGATGCTATGACGGGGCAAAGCCCCGGGCGGCAACAGCTTCGCGAGGGTGGAAATTTTGATTTTGAATTTGAAATTCTAAATAAATATTTAGAAATAAATATATAAAATATAGGAAAGTGAAGAGAGTTCTTGTGGTTGGAGCCGGAGGATTTGCCGGAGGATTCATGGTGGCAGAAGGGCTACGGCGGGGATATGAGGTCTGGGCCGGAGTGAGAGCCACCACGTCGCGCAAATGGCTCGATGATGAGAGGATTCATTTTATTGAGTTTGATTTCGATAAGCCTTACAGCTGGTCGGAGGTGTTGCGCACGGCTCTTCCAGAGGGTGAGCGTTGGGATTATATCGTGTATAATCTTGGCGCTACGAAGGTGGTGAGGTATCTGGATTTCAACCGGATAAATTATGAATATCTGCGCGATTTCACCAATGCTCTGAAGCTTTCCGAAATGGTTCCCGAGAAATTCCTTTATATGAGTTCGCTTTCAGCCATGGGACCGGGCGATGAGAAGAGATATACCCCCTTCACTGAAGAGATGATACCCTCCCCCAACACTCGCTATGGCTCCTCAAAATTGAAAGCTGAGGTGTGCCTGATGTCGTCGGGCATTCCCTATATCATCTTCCGCGCAACCGGTATATATGGACCGCGCGATCACGACTACTTCCTGATGTTTGAGTCGATAAAGAAGGGATTCGACTTCTCGGTTGGATTCCGCAAGCAGATGCTCACCTTCATCTATGTGGAAGACTTGGCACGTGCCGTTTACGATGCCCTTGAAAAATCTCCCACGGGAGAAATATATAATATCTCCGAACCGCGAGCCTACACACAGAAGGAATTCAGGAAAATCTCGGCTAAAGAGATAGGGAAGAAAGTGGTTATCCCTGTCAGAGTGCCGGTGATAGGGCTCAAGATTGTGTCGTGGGTTGCGGAAAAGATAGGGATGCTGCGGATGAAACCATCCACTCTCAACAGCGATAAATATCATATAATGAAGCAGCGCAATTGGAATGTGGATGTATCGAAAGCAGCTAACGCCTTTGGTTTCAAGCCGGAGGTTGGATTGGAAGAGGGGGTGAAACGGAGCGTGGAATGGTATAAGAAAGAGGGCTGGTTGAAATGAAGCAGCAGAAAATCGACAGCATATCATTACCTCAATATAATTCGGCAGGATTGCCCATCCCGCCGGCATTGCCCGACTCATTGCTGACCGATTCCGTTGCCGAGCCGGTCTATGGCTTGGTGATAGAGAATCCGATTGTAAGAGAGCCAGCCCCTCCTAAAGACCCCGAGACATTCGGGATGTCGATTGTATGGCTTGTGTTGATAGCGCTCTTTTGCGCAGCAGCGTTGAAATTTAAGAACAATGTGAAATATCTCCAGGCTGTCTTGTCCGATCTGACCGAGATTCGTGTGCGTCAGAATGCGTTCGACGACACAGTTAAGGAGACCTCCTTTCTGGTTTTACTCAATATATTGTGGGTTTGCAGTGCCGGCGTGCTGTTATGGCAGGCCGTAAATCTCACTGTGGGAAATCCGGCACTTGGCGACAGCTTCTCCATTCCCGATCGTCCGGCGCTCGGGATAGCGGTCTGTGTAGGCGTGGCCGGAGTGTATGCCCTGTTGATGTGCATAGCCTATTGGATAATCGGATTTGTCTTCACCGACCGCGAGCGCGCAAGGATGTGGCTCAAGGGAGCAGGGGCCTCGCAGGGGGTGGAAGTGGTGCTTCTTTTGCCCTTGGCCGCCCTCTCATTAAGCTATCAGCCTTGGCTCCCGATTTTGCTTGAAATAGCCGCCGGAGTCTTCATTTTGGGCAAAATTATATTTATTTATAAAGGATTTCGCATTTTTTTCACTCAAATTTCGTCGTGGATGCTATTTTTGTACTACCTTTGCAGTGTAGAAATAGTTCCATTGATACTTACCTACCTTGCTACCTTGCAGCTTTGCTCGGTTTTGCTGTGAAAACATCCCTCATCAAGCCGGGAATTGAATAGCTTTAAAGGTTAGAAATAAAGTTCTCATGAAAGTAAAGAAGATATTAGTATCCCAGCCGCAACCCTCCTCAGAAAAATCTCCATATTATGATATCTGTGCAAAATATGATGTGGAGATGGTGTTTCGCCCCTTTATCAAAGTGGAAGGGCTGACAGCAAAGGAATTCCGCCAGTCGAAAATCAATCTGGCCGATTACACTGCAGTCATATTTACGAGTCGCACCGCCGTAGATCATTTCTTTCGTCTATGCGAAGAGATGAGAGTGAAAGTGCCTGATTCGATGCGATATTTCTGCACCACAGAATCAATAGCGCTCTATCTCCAGAAATATATAGTGTATCGTAAGCGCAAGATCTCCTTCGGCAAGACCGGCAAGCTCGACGACGAGCAGCTCACGGCCGCTTTGGTGAAGAACGACAAGGAGAAATTCCTTTTCCCTATCTCGGATGTGCATAAGGATGATATAAAGAGTCTGAGCGCCAAAGGTCTTGATGTGACCAAAGCTGTGATGTATCGCACAGTCAGCAATGACTTCCAACCCGGTGAAAGCCTTGATTACGACATGCTTGTTTTCTTCAGCCCCGCCGGAATAGCGAGTCTGAAAAAGAATTTCCCTGATTTCGATCAGGATAAAGAGGGAATCTATATTGCCACTTTCGGCTCCACCACCGCCAAAGCCGTGTCAGATGCCGGATTGAGGCTCGACGTTCAGGCCCCGACTGCCAAACACCGGTCGATGCCCGACGCAATTGAAGCTTTCTTGGCGGAAAATAACAAAGACTGAATTATAGAGAATATATAAGGCCGCCTCATCGGGCGGCCTTTTAAATTATACCCGGAATCATGAAAAACTTCGATGAAAATATGCTGAGCCGTCTCTATCTGAAAGACACGGCATTCAAGGACCTGATGCAACGCCGCATATTTCATGTGCTGCTCATCGCCACTCCCTACGACGCTTTCATGCTCGAAGAAGATGGACGAGTGGATGAACAGGTATATTTTGAATATGTAGGGCTCAACCTCTCATCGCCGCCGCGATTCACGATGGTGGCCAATTATGAGGAGGCACGCGAACAACTCGCATCAAAGCCCTTCGATTTGATAATCGCCATGCCCGGTGTGGATATAAGCGAGACATTCCGCGAGGCAGTTGAAATCGACCGCCTATATCCCGACATCCCTTTTGTGGTGCTCACGCCCTTCTCCAAAGAGGTGAGGCGCAAGATTGCCAATGAGGATATGAGGGGGGTGGACTATGTGTTCTCATGGCTGGGCAATGTGGATCTGATTTTGGCCATAATCAAGCTCATCGAAGACCGCATGAACGCCGAAAATGATATAAACGAGGTTGGCGTTCAGGCAATCATTCTGGTGGAAGACTCCATCCGGTTCTATTCCTCCATTCTCCCCAACTTATTCAAATTCCTTCTCAAGCAGTCGAAACGATTTGCCACAGAAGCCCTCAATGAGCATGAACAGATGATGCGAATGAGGGGCCGCTCAAAAGTGCTTCTTGCTCGCGACTATGAGGAGGCCATGGCATTGGTGGATAAGTTCGGAAACAATATCCTCGGAATCATCACCGACTCCCGCTTCCCAATCAACGGCGAGAAAGACCCACATGCCGGAATGAAACTCTGCGAAGAGATTCACAAGCGCTATCCTTATATGCCCGTTATAATGGAGAGCCAGGAGAGTCAGAACAGATTCCCGGCGGAGGCACGCGGTTATACTTTCATCGACAAAAATTCCAAGACCTTAGCTTTGGATCTTCGCGAGGCAGTGTCGAAAAAATTCGGCTTCGGCGATTTCATCGTGCGCGACCCGGAGAGCGGCAACGAATTGATGCGAATCCGCAACCTTAAGGACCTTCAGAAGAATATCGACCGGATTCCGCCCGGAGCACTCTACTATTATTGCGGAAACAACAGCATCTCGCGTTGGCTCTATTCGCGTGCGCTCTTCCCGATAGCCAATCTTCTGAAAAATTTCAAATTCAACAGTCTCGACGAGGCCACACG
>CAZXGU010000126.1:0-8710 GCA_964640375.1 uncultured Sangeribacter sp.
GCGCCCTCGGTGCTGAGGATGTGCTCGAAGACGCCATGGCCCTCATCCCGAAGGTGCGTCGCGATGCAGGTCTTGTGCCGCTCGTCACTCCCACAAGCCAGATCGTGGGCTCACAGGCTGTGAATCTCGCTATGGACCGCCGCGCCGGAAAGCCCGACTATACCAATAAGAATAATCAGTTTATTTCTCTTGTCAAGGGTGAATATGGCACCACTCCTGTGCCGGTTGATCCTAAGTTCCGCGAGCAAATCACGGGCAGTCCCGAGGAGAAGCCTTACGACGTGAATTCTTATAAGCGTCCCGCAAATCCGGAATTGGATAAGTTTGGCGGTATGAAACTCGCGCAGAATGAAGAGGAATTCCTCCTTCTCGAACTTCTTCCCTCTGTGGCAAAGACATTCCTCACCAATATCCGCAAAAAGGAATATGAAGCTAAGGCTGCCGCTGCTCCTAAGGCTGCTGAAACAACCAAGGCAGCTTCGTCAGCTGTTACAGGAGATGTATTCTGCGCTCCTATGGGTGGAACTGTCATGGAAGTTCGTGTTAAGGCCGGCGATACTGTCAAACCCGGCGATGTGGTGCTTGTGTATGAAGCCATGAAGATGGAAAACGATCTCGCTTGCGATAAGGGAGGCGTTGTGAAGCAAGTGCTCGTGGGCGAAGGCGACGTTATGGCCACCGGACAGCCTCTAATCGAGTTTGTCGGTGAAGCTGCTGCAGCTCCTGCGGCTCCTGAAGCTCCCGCTGTTGAAGGCAATGGCGAAGTGATGGTGGCTCCTATGGGCGGAACCGTGCTCGAAATTAAGGTTAATCCCGGCGATGAAGTGAAAGTTGGCGACACTCTTCTCGTCTATGAGGCCATGAAGATGGAAAACAATCTCATCAGCGACCGTCAGGGACGCATAGCCAAGATTCTTATCGCCGATGGCGACGTGATGGCAACCGACCAACCTATCTTTGAATTTGGCAATGCTCCGGCAGCTCCAAAACCTGCCCCCAAACCTGCCCCGGCTCCAAAACCTGCTCCGGCGCCCAAGCCAGTGGCCGATGCGCCTAAGAAAGATGCTTCTGCTGTTCATCCGGTTGACATCAACCGTTGCTACGCTCCAGTTGAAGGTGGAACATCGGGCAAAACCGTGCTGCCTCATCCCGAAATGGGTCATGAGCATGACGAGCACCCCACTCTCCGTTTGGCAGAAGGCACAACACTCGAAATCAACGTAAATCCCAACGGTGGAATCACTATCCGAATCACTACTGGTAAATAACAGGTCGTTATAACCCTTAGAGGGGTAAATGAGATGAAGTAAAAATCCGGGAATCGTCGATTCTCGGATTTTTTTGACCTATTCAAAATCCAACATTTCTCTCAAAACTTGCACGATACAAGATTATTCATTAACTTCGCAAGAAATAAGAAAGCTTAGACATGACAGATTTACTTGCATTCATAACCTGGAACGCCGACCCGGTCCTCTTCTCCTTCGGTCCGCTGTCCGTGAGATGGTATGGCCTCGCATTCGCTGTAGGGTTCACCCTCGGCTACTCTATAGTGGCAAAAATGTTCAAACATGAGGGTGCCCCAGAAAACTGGCTCGGCATTCTTCTCGGATATATTGTTGTTGCCACAATCGTAGGAGCCAGATTAGGTCATGTGTTCTTCTACGAATGGGATTACTATTCGCAACACCCCGGCGATATCTTCAAGATCTGGGAAGGCGGTCTCGCAAGCCATGGTGGCACTATCGCCAATATAATTGCCCTCTACCTCTTCTCATGGTTTGTAAGCCATAAGCCGGCCTCTTGGGTGTTCGATAAGGTGGTTATAGCCATCGCCCTCGTCGGAGGGCTCATAAGGCTCGGAAACCTTATGAACAGTGAAATCTATGGTGGCCCTACAGATCTTCCCTGGGGTTTCATATTTGTTCGTAATGGCGAAACCGTTCCAGCCCACCCCACTCAGATTTATGAAGCCCTATGCTATTTCGCTCTTTTCGGATTGCTTATGTGGATGTATTGGAAAAAGAATGCTGAAGAGCGACCTTGGCTCATCACCGGTGTCTTCTTTATCGGTATCTTCCTCCCTCGTTTCCTTATAGAATATGTAAAGAACGTTCAGGTTAGCTCTGAATATGAGATGCTTGCAAAATATGGAATGAATCTCGGGCAGATGCTGAGTATCCCATTCATTCTCTTAGGCGTCGGACTGGTCATTTACGCCCTCTCCCGACCAAGAGTGAAATTCTCTTTCCCAAACAAATTTGCTACCCCCGTAAAAAAATAAATAACTATGCAATATTATATTATCTCCAACGGCACACAGCTCGGCCCATACTCAAAAGAGGAGCTGAATCTCCAAGGCGTAACAGCTGAAACCCTCGTATGGCATGAAGGACTCCCCGAATGGGTGAAGGCTTCCGCTGTGCCTGAATTAGCCGATCTCCTCACCGAGAATTTCTCCGCTACATATCAGCAGAACGCGCAGCCCCAAGCCTCGGAAAATATTAAATATGGCGTGCCGCAGCAGCCTTATCAACAACCATATCAGCAACCCTATCAACAGCCGCAACAGCCCTACAATTCATACGGGCAGCCCTATAATCAGGGAGGCTATCAGCCCACAGGCTATCCAATTCCCCACACCAATTGGCTTCCCTGGGCTATAATCACAACCGTAATAAGCACCTGCACCACTTGCATAGGGCTCGTTTTAGGTATCATTGCCATAATCTATGCCTCTCGCGCCAATACATTCTATAATAACGGACAGAAAGCGGAGGGAGACGCTGCCAACAGCACAGCGCGCATCCTTACAATCATCAACATCGCACTTTGCGTTGTCGGAATAGGTATCTCTCTATTTTATCTCGCAATGCTCCCATTGGCTTTCTTAGGAATGTAAGATGAAATATTTCGCAATGATCGACGGCACACGTCGCGGGCCTTTCACCCTTGAGGAGCTTCACTCCGCAGGGGTGATGCCCGACACGTATGTATGGTGCAAAGGGATGGATGATTGGGAAAAAGCGGAAGATGTGGCCGATATTTGCCGCTTCTATCGGCAGCGCATCTTCAATCTCATGCACCCCTCGGCTGCCCCCACTGCTGACGAACAACCCGCAGGAGAATCCGACGAAGACGCCTACATGGATTTCCCTTTGCGCTTCCGCCACTATGCCCGGCAGGCCGGTGCGGATCCGGAGATAAGGGAACAGGAACCCGACTATTCTCATCGCCCCACCTCTCTCATCCCTCTTGCCGTAACGCTCTTAGTGCTTTGCTGCCCTCTCACCGGCTTCATAGCCCTCTATTATGCCATCATGAGCCGACGGGCTTGGAATGAAGCTCACCGAAGCTCACAAGACCATACAAAAAACCTTTATTCCGACAGTGAACGACAAGCTTTCTCACGAAAAGCACATGAATACGCTCGTCTGGCCCGAATGTGGTGTGGCATCACATTCTTCCTCGGCTTCTTCTTAGCCGCTATCCTCAGCCGCCAGATACTTCCGTAAAACTCTCACTGCTATTTCTTCATGATTCCCTGTTGGAAAAATATATTTTCAATGTTCCTTCTTTGTCTGATGAGCCTTCTCTCCGGCTGCTCAGACAAGCCTGATGCGCGCCTGCTATCGGCTCAAAAGGATATGGATATTAACCCGGATAGTATTGCGAATAAGTTACTGTCCATTGATACATTGCCTTTACCACGCCATGATAAAGCATTGTATTATCTACTATTGACTCAATCCTTGCATAAATCCAACCGATTGGGAACCGACGCAACTCAGATAAATTCTGCTTTAGATTATTATATCAAGCGTGGAGATAAGTGGGAAACAATGATGGCTCATTTCTATGCCTCTGCTGTCCTTCGTAACGCATCTGATACTGAAGGAGCTATGGGTCACGCCCTTCTGGCCCATGAAATATCCCGGGATTTAGAGGATTCCTACTGGATAGCAAAAACTGCCGAAGGGATAGCTGACTTATATTCTTTATCCTATCTATATAAAGATGCCTGGGAATATGAAGAAGAAGCAATAATCTTTTATCAAAAAGCTAATAAAACAGACAATCATCTTTATGCTTTGGCCGACCATGGACTCAGTTTGTATTATGGAGGGAAACCTGATAACGGGATTCAACTATGCGATAGTGTCTTGAGGATTGCAAAGGATAATGATATGGGCAATTTGAACATTTACGCATCAAAGTATCTTTTCTATATGTTGCTTGACAAAAAGGATTACCGACAGGCAAGCACCATTTACTCTAATATTACTCGAAACATAGATATGTCCACAGATTCCTACTTTAATAGTGAGGCAGCTTTAATGTTTATGGGTCTTAGGGATACTAATAGTGCGGTTCAACACTTCAAAATTGCCCATGAAGAAATGGAATCAGCAAAGGATTCCTTAGCTTTCTATAGTAACGCACTCCTATTCGAGAATAATGATGAGGAGAAACGTGCATCCTATTTAGACACTATTTTATATTTGCAAAATAAAAACGTAAATGAAGCCCTAAGACAACCTCTGTATAAATCCTCAAGCGATTACTATCTGAATGGGCTGACCATGGAAAAATATAAAGCAAAAACTAATCTAATATTATTTATAATCTTATCCTGCTTCCTTATTGCCATATTAGTCATCATCTACCTCTATTCAAGGCAAAAGTTGAGAGAAAAAGAGAATCTCTTCATGGAACTAAGAATTAACTACGATGATATAAAATCTAAAGAAGATAAGCTTTCATCTTTTATAATCGAATTATTAGGCTCGCGCTTTGATACTATAAATAAAATTTCCACCGATTTTGTAAACGGAGTAGAAACCCCGTTACAAAAGAAACTGACCTTAGAGCATGTGGAAAAAGAATTAAAATCTTGGTCCACATCTAAAAGATTAAAGAAAATAGAAGAAGCTCTAAATACATATTTAGATAATGTTTGTGAGAAACTGCGGAGTCAGTGTGATTTTTTAAATGATGAGGAAATTAAATTGATAATATATTTTTGGGCTGGCTTTTCTCCAACAACCATTTCCATGTTGCTACCAATAAAGATTAAGACGATCTATACAAACCGAAGTAGAATTATTAAAAAGATTGAAAAATCGGGAATGCCGGATAAAAAAATATTCCTCCGTCTTTTCGGAAAGGACACAAGTGAATAATGGAAAATTTAGAGCATCTTCTTTTACTTTTTGCAAAAAAATTATTGACCACCGGCCCTCTAAATCAAGGTGAAGAATATTAAAAAATCCACTAATCATAACATCTTAAATATCTGAATCTTACAAGGCGACTTGAAGAATTTAAATCAGCTAAAAAATTAGGATTTTCTTTAATTCCTTAATAATTTTGCAATACTAAAATTTATAAAAATTATTATGGAATGAAAAAGAAAAATTGTCAAAAGTCAATCATCTTAGCAACCTCCCTTTTGGTTGCTTCAACTGCTTTTTCTCAGACTTCCGCTTCTGGAAACAGCAATGAAATTAAAAACATCAAGATTGCAACAAAAGAGCCTCGGAAAGACGTATCTAATCGCCCGAAAGCCCCTTCAATGCAACACATCGACTGCATGTATGCCGACGGCAATCTCTATGTCACATTTGCCATTCCCGAGGGTGAATGCACGATGACAGTCACCAATCAAGAAACCGGTATATCTCTCCAATATATGTTCCCCACAGAAGAAAGCGCCGAAATAAATGTTGGCACCATATCTTCCGCATATATCGAATTGAACACCGAGAACGGCCATTCCTACGAAGGTTGGATTGAATAATCTCTTTCCTAAATCATAAACGAATCCATCGAGCAAACTAAAGTTATGGGATAAATTATAGATTAAATTATCCTATTTCCATCCTATAGTTCATCCCATAACTTTAGTTTCTATCCTAATCCTAAATTTATATTGCTATATAATAATCCAATTAATATTTTTTTCTTATACCCATTTAAATTCACTCTACTTTGCAATTTCCGTTTTTTGCACTATATTTGCAAAATATTACACGAAAACAAAGAGTAAAGTAGTTTAAATGAGTAGAAGAATTTAACCTAAAACATTCTATTTTTATGGCAAAGTATTTGTCTTTCATCGTCTCTCTCCTCATTCTAATGAGTTGTTCGTCGAATGACGTACTTGCTCCAGAACCTAATCAAACTGATGCCGAGTTTTCCAAATATAAGGAAATCATCGAGAAAGCAAACTGGTATTATAGTCAACTTCCGGGAAAAACTCGATCTGTGACTCCTGCTGTTTGCTCTGTCAAAAAGATTGAAAGGCCAGCAACCCGGTCTAATTCAGAAGAAAGACCTGTGTATTATATTGTTAACTATGAAAATGAACAAGGTTTCGTAGTAGTTGGAGGTAACGAAATTGCAGAACCCATGGTCGCGGTTTCGGACGAATGTAATTTAAGCATTGCAGACACTCTCAACAATCCAGCTTTGGCTTCATTCATGAGCGCCATCATAGCTCCTAATCCTCCTGTTACTCCAAACCCGTCTGATACAGTAGTCAAAGGCGGACCAGTGTTTAAATCAGTACCTCCTTTACTTGATAAAAATGTAAGAAAATGGGGGAAAGGTGCTCCATTCAATCAAGGCCTTCCAACAGTCAATAATGATGGGACCAGGGCAAAAATAAATGATACTCAGCTTGCTCTTTTAATGGTTATGAGTTACCATGAATGGCCTAATGCTTCTGTGAATCGGAATTTTGATTGGGCAGGTATTAAACAAAATCCATCTCATCCTCACATTGGAATAATTCTACAAATGCTTGGGATGGAGTTTGGTTTAAATGTTCAATATGGAAAAGAGGAAAGCTTTGCTGATCCCAAAAATATTTCTCAAGCGGCTGCTCTAATGGTATATCAGTGTGAGTCATTCGGTAGGAATTTTCGAAACTTTCCCGTAGATTATCCTGATTCTGTAAGGGCACTCCTCCCAAGAATAATGTGGGGGGAAATTACTTTAAATGGAACAAGTCATATTGCAACATGGGTGATAGATGGACTAAAAGTTATTAATGAGGTAGATAAAAGTACCGGTGAGATAACACCTCGAGATTATTATTATCATTGTGTGTGGGGAGATTATGGAAGAGGAAACGGTTTTTTCAAAGTTAAATATGTGGATAATATTAGTGGAGAAGTTGCCGATCGAATAGGAGGGAAAAGGTATTCAACCGATCCTACTGATGGAACATATGAAGGTTACCAGGATTCATCCAATCTACCCGAATACGTGTGTAAGGACTATATGTATAGTCTTTCCCCAATGCCTCTCCCTTAATAAAATGCGTGATTAATAGAATTTCATTAAGTATAATACAAGATTGAGTGATGAACACCTTCCAAGACTCATCACTCAATCTCCAAAAAATATTCATCAAATAATTGAAACATAAAAACCTATGAAGATCAAATTTCTAAACTATCTCACTCTGCTCGCTGCTTTATTGATAGCAATGCCTTCATGTTCATCCGATAAGGATGAGCCTCAAGAGGAGGCTGTAAAGGCAGAGTGTAACTTTTCTTTTACTTATGATCGAAATATGCTGTTTTCCAATCAGTTCGACAAGGAGGTTTCCTCTGTGGCTGTTTGGGCTTTCAACAAGAATGGAAAGTTAGTGTGGTCTCACACCGAAACTGCTGAAGACGCATTTAATAAAAATTATACCGTTACAGCGAATCTACCTGTCGGCGAGTATGATATTGTGGCTTGGTGCGGAAAAACTACCAACATCCCTCTTCTACCTACATCCACCCCCAACTCTCTTTCCCAACTCTCACTTAGTGTCCCAACTATCGGTAACGTTTGTAACATGGCACTGCCGACAGTGTTCAACGCATATTCTTCTAATTTTACCGTGGCAGAAGACGCTGCAAACAATCTGGAGCTAAGCCTCACCTGTGCAACTAAGAAAATACGCGTGCTGATGGAAAGTACGGAAACACCCATTGATAAAGATAACTATGAAATGTGGATATCGGGTGCGCCCAATAAGCTTGATTGGAATATGACTCCACAATCCACCGCTACATTCGATTATCAACCATATTATATATCAGATAGCTCTGTTGAAACAGAGGAAATGGGAATCTATGTTTTCGTTGCCGACTTCTCCACTCTTTGCTTCGATGCGAACAGTCAGGCTACTTTGGTAATCAAGGATAAAAAAACCAACAAGGAGATTGTTAACACTCTTTTGGTGCCGGCTCTTGTTCAAAACAAACCCTTTGAAATCGAGTCTATCTCCGATCAAGAATATCTCGACCGTCAGAATAACTACTATATTACCTACTTCTTGAAATAAAGAGCTTCGGAATCCCTAATCAATTATTTCTTTTACAATATTTACAATAAAAGAACAATAAAGGCTCTAATTAATAACCCTCCTTTCCTCTTTCCCTCTGCGAGAGCATAATAAATAATCCTCTCGCAGAGGGAAAGAGGAAAGGAGATTATCAAATGGTAAAATAATTTATCTTTTAGGCAACATCATGTTTGTCAAATTAATTTATTTTAACTATCTTTGCATAAATCCTTAAAATCATGCGCTTATGAGAAAACATTTACTTTTAATCACCGTCATCTCAGTTTTATCTGCCCTTCCAACCGTGGCA
The DNA here is from genome assembly GCA_964640375.1 of uncultured Sangeribacter sp. Classification (GTDB taxonomy): domain Bacteria; phylum Bacteroidota; class Bacteroidia; order Bacteroidales; family Muribaculaceae; genus Lepagella. The sequence continues at coordinate 8,655 of CAZXGU010000126.1, forward strand.
TATAATAAACTGATACAGGAAAACCGCATCTGGGAATATTCCACTACATCCGTTTC
>CAZXGU010000127.1:0-8651 GCA_964640375.1 uncultured Sangeribacter sp.
CGCTGTTAAAATTGCAGTAAGCAATTTCAACCCGCAGATTTGAAATCGGATTTTTGCGGTTAAAGTTACCTGTTGATAATTCTTGATTCTGCTTGCCACTCTGCATTAGTAAAGGTATTCCCGACCGCGATTATCCATTTCTATCTGCGTAGGCAAATCAGCACTTGTGCTGAGCAGCCCTGCGATAAGGGAACAAGCTGAGAGATAATTCTCCAAATTAAGAAAAGTGCTTGTGAGTCTTTCCTTTCCAGATACCTTATAAGATAAGACAAGAAAGGAGCGACTTTCAAGCACGGACCTTTTATCGCTGCGCGATGCCACAGAATTGCCAGAATCGCACAGACCTTTTTCTCCTTTTCTCTTAGTTTTTCTCCAGACGCAGATATTATCGCAGATTGAGTAGATTATTTATAGCTATCAGAATGTTGGGACTTGGGCAGACCAAGGAGCTGTCGCTCTTCGCAGATGGATAATGCACCCATCATTACCTTCATACACATAGCACCCGAGACGATGAAAAGTAATTACCGTTGGGAGTGCTGTCCGTCTGCGCAGGCTTCCAGAGCTCCTCTGCTGAAATCCTTACGCTTATAAACATCTCCGTCAGATCTGCCAAATCCCCGAAGATTTGCGCACGAAAAACAAAATAAAATGGAATCATGGAATGAAGCAACGATTTTCGTGCCGTTCCGTCCTTTCGGTGGTTCGGGGAGCTAAGCGACCAATTCCGTGCTTGTGAGTCTTTCCTTTCCAGATACCTTAATTAAGATAAGACAAGAAAGGAGCGACTTTCAAGCACCGACTTTTTATCGCTATGCGATGCCACAGAAAGGACTGAAATTCACAGACCTTTTTCTCCTTTTCTCTTAGTTTTTCTCCAGACGCAGATGTCATCGCAGATTGAGCAGTTTATTTATAGCTATCAGAATGTTGGGACTTGGGCAGACCAAGGAGCTGTCGCTCTTCGCAGATGGATAATGCACCCATCATTACCTTCATACACATAGCACCCGAGACGATGAAAAGTAATTACCGTTGGGAGTGCTGTCCGTCTGCGCAGGCTTCCAGAGCTCCTCTGCTGAAATCCTTACGCTTATAAACATCTCCGTCAGATCTGCCAAATCCCCGAAGATTTGCGCACGAAAAACAAAATAAAATGGAATCATGGAATGAAGCAACGATTTTCGTGCCGTTCCGTCCTTTCGGTGGTTCGGGGAGCTAAGCGACCAATTCCGTGCTTGTGAGTCTTTCCTTTCCAGATACCTTAATTAAGATAAGACAAGAAAGGAGCGACTTTCAAGCACCGACTTTTTATCGCTGGGCGATGCCACTGAATCGACAGAATGTCACAGACCTTTCTCTCCTTTTCTCTTAGTTTTCTCCAGACGCAGATGTAATCGCAGATTGAGCAGATTATTGATTCCATAAATTTGGATTAGGGGCAGAACAAGGAGCTGTCGCTCTTCGCAGATGGATATCCATAACTTTTTAGTTAGTGCATTGTTTTATACTAAAAGAAAGCGAGTATCAATTTTTGTATAAAGAGTTCAATATAATATATGGTGAATATTTTAATTTATGGGGGATTAGGATTAATTTTGGTTGCAGTGGTGTTGGCATTAATTGCGGCCATAATCGGATGCCAAATGCAGGGTTGGAAATTTACGGGGATGATGTGGACTCGGAGATTTATCGACCCTTCTATTAAAATGCCAAGAAGTATGAAAATGCTCCTCCGCTGGGCTGTAATTATCTTGTTGATAGGAGCTATAATCCTTTGCATAGGGATTTATTTCGGTTTAAAATAAATTCCTTTAGGTTATGGCGCATGTTTTATAATGGATATCTTAAGCCAGGATTTTAAAAGTAGCTTTAAGGATATGATAATGTCATTACATAAAAAAGGATGTGGATAAAAGAACCACATCCTTCTGTTTATGTTTTGATATAATTATGCGTTTTGGAGAAGACCATTGACTGATTCGTCGATGGTTTCAAATTTTTTGGTGCCGCTGTCACGCCATACTTCCCGGCCATCTTCAAACATTACCCAACATGGGTAGGTGTCGATTTTATATTTACGAGCCAATTCATGGTTGTAAGAACCGTCAACCATTAAAAACATAGCTTTATCGCCATATTTATCGCGCAATTTCTTAATATCATATTTCACTTCCACTGCATCTTGACGAGCCGCATGTAGGAAAGCGAGCAAAACGGGCTTTCCGCTCTCAAGACATTTCTCAAATCTGTTTTTCATAATTAAATTATCGTTATTTTATAAAAATATTCTATCTCCGATGATTTTATCTTCTAATATAATAACGATTCATCTTCTTGTTAAGTTCGCTATATCATAAACTTTACAATTGCGTTTCTTCAATTGGCTTCAACTGGCTTGGCAACATAACCTCCTCACCCTTCAAGGAAGGTTAAGGAGGCATATAAAAATCGGGGATTCCATTTCGGAATCCCCGATTAATTTAGAATTTGCCGTCGCGTTTAAGCTGATTTACTCTTCGTTGGATTTCGGCATATCGAGATCCTAAGCGTTGACGACGCTCGTTGCCGTCGCCGTAGTCACCGTGGATCACCTTCAAGGCCTCCGCCTCAACTTCTCCTAAATTTGTAGCTTCAGGAACAGAAGCTGCTGAGGTGGTTGCTGTCTTAGCAGACGGTGTTGAGCTTGCCGCCGGTGTTGAAGTCGTAGCCGGAGCGGAATTGGCAGCGGGAGCTGAAGCATCCGCCGGAGTAGATGCTGTTGTTGCCTCAGTTGATTCTGCATTAGTTGCTGCGCCATTCTCAGGAGCGACAGTTGGGTTTTCATCAGATACGGTTCCTTCTGTAGAGGGAAGGTTGTTGGCAGTGTCGGAAGCTTCAGTAGCTGAATCGCCAATCACTTCCTCTTCAGCTGTCGGTTCGGCTGTTTGGTCTTCGGTATTACCCTTGCGAAGAAGGATCCAACCGATGAAAGCAAGGACAATGGCTATGCCAATGATAGCCCAAATCCATGCGGTGCCTTTCTTCTTCGGTTCTTCGGGACCATACTCAATCGCCTCGCGTATCTTCTCTTCCGATAGGTTAGGCTGCTGCACAGAAGCGGGCTCTTCCGGTTGAGGAGGAGTTACGGGTGCCACAGGAGCTACCGGAGCCACGGGGGCCGTTTCTTCAGATGCAGCGGAAGGTGTGGTCTCCTCATTATCGATCAATTCATCATCATCCTTGGAGAGGTCGAATTTTCTCTTGCCCCCTCCCTTATCGAGGTCAAATTTGCGACCGCCTCCTTTGTTAAGTTCAAAACGGTCGTTATTCTTTTTTGCCATAATTACTCTTCAGTGAACATTTCAACTAATGTGCCTAAGCCGCCGTCGTAGGCTTTACCTTCGGCTTCAAATTCCCATTCGCCATCGTCGTTGAGGATGAAGCGACCTGCCACCATTGCATTCTCATGGCTATAGTCGCTGTTGAGCTCATAATAGCAAAGCTCTTCGTCGGAGTCCTCATCTACGATAGTGATTTTAGCACTCGACACGTTGCCGAAAGTCTTCCCTTCGTCATAGACAGTTGCAGAGATAGCAATCTCCGATACAGAGGGGTCAACCTTGCTGAGATCGATATTGATCACCTCTTTTCCACCTTCGAGTTCATCTTTCGAACCTAACACTGCGCCGTCGGCACTCATAGGGCGAGTGGAAGCGAGATAATTGCGTTTGTTGCCGAATTTAGCTTTGTCGAAAGGTTCGCTACGGTTGGCAGAATTATAGAAAACGAAAGCTTCGTCATTGACGATCATTCCATCTTCATTTAGTAACCACGCCTGCACGTCGAGATCCTCGCCAGAGAAGGTGAGTTCGACACGAATATTGTTAAGACCCAAGTCTTTATTGAGGGAGAAGCGGTCGCCGCTTCCCAATTTCTTTAAATCAAATCTTCCCATTGAATTAATAAATTATAATTATCAGAGTTCTCAAGGCTCTCAGAGCTCTCAAAGCTCTCAAAGTTCTCAAAACTCTCAGAGCTCTCAAAGTTCTCAAAGCTCTCAGAATCCTGTCATTGCCTATTATTAATCAGCATACATTTCCACCAAGGTCTGCAAGCCCCCGTCGTAGCCTTTGCCGATAGCTTCAAATTCCCATTCGCCATCTTCGTTGAGCACGAGCGAACCAGCCACAACGGCAGTTTCAGAAGAGAAATGTTCTTTGAGGTTATACTCACAAAGCACCTCGTCGGTTTCCTCATTTACAATTACAATCTGAGGGTTCTTCACATCCTTGAAAGTTTCGTCGCCATAGATAGTGACGCAGAAAACGATTTCTGATATTTCCGGGCGCACTTTAGAAAGCTCCACATGCATAGTCTCGCCAGAATCTTCACCACCCAAGTCGTCGGCTGAACCAAGCACAGAGCCGTCCTGGCTCATAGGCACGGTTTCCTCGCGCCATTTAGCTTTGCTTCCGAATTTCTTGCGGTCGTAAGGTTCGGTGCGATTGTTGGATTTGTAATACACGAAATCGGCGTCATCCACAATCACACCATCTTCACCGAGAAGGAATGCGGAGGCATCGAGGTCGGCATCGGAATCCCAGTTGAGATCCACTTGTATTTTCGATAGTTCTTCACCTTTACCGAGGGAGAATCTATCACCCTTATTAAGATCAAATTTCGCCATAGACGTTATATTTTAAGGTTATTGTTATTATCTTTTTATATGGATAGTCGTGTTTCTTATAATCAGACTATCCCGGTTATCTAATCTTTTTATAATCGGAGAGGAGAGTGCGATATTCAGCGGATGGAACACCGGCTTTTTCGCAGAGGTCGAGATATTCGTCAATCTCCTTGATGATGCGCTGAATCTTGGTCTTATCCGGATTTTTTCGACAATCTTCCAGACCGGCTTTTCTTGATTCCACGCTTTTGCTTGCACGAATAATATCGCTCATGAGTCGAGCCTTAGACGTGTCGCCGTTGTTACGGTACCAATCGCGGGCCTCCTTCAATTTTCCTAAGGAAGCTAATTTCTTTCCTTCCGAAACTGAACTTGTGGGTTCTTTTCTTGAAGAGGAGGCTTTTCTCTCCTTTTCAGGTTCCTTCACTTTCTGGGCTTCCCTTGCTTTGGATGATTCCGCAATGCGTTCCCTTGCCGAAGCTCTCTGAGGCTTTGGGTCTGGTTCAGCTTTTGCCTCACTTAATTTAGCTTCAATCTCACTATCTAATTCAGAGAAATTCGCCTTCCTGCACCTTGAAAGAAAATCTTCCAAAATAGATATAACCTCATTCTTTTTACCCAATTTCAGCTTAGGCTTAGTCTCAGCGTTTATGCCTCGCCACTCTCGTTTAAGAGCCTTGACAATAGCCGGGTCAGGACCCAAGACGGGAGGAGGTGGAGGGGTAGGCGAGACTGGTTTTGTGGGCGAGGTGGGCGATGTAGGCGAGGTGGGCGAGGTAGGCGCTTTAGTCTCTGCTTCTACTGGTTGTTCCGGATGCTTCTCATTTATGATGAGGCGCATGGAGCTTTCGCGAAGTTTCTTGTCGCTGCGAAGAATCTTCTGGAATCCTTGACGGAGATTTTCCTCAAAATAGGAATTACCCGCGGCATTGCCACGGAGAAGGAGCAACACGTTTTTCTTATCTATATGGGCATCGCGGAGGAAACTATCGAGCTTTTGTTGTAGCGAGAGTCCTTCACCACCCTTATAGAAAGAAATAGAGTTGCGGCTTAGGCTATAATAATAGTTAGCACCGTCGGAGAGGCGAAGGGTGCTATTAACCATGGGCACATCTGAATTGAGAAACTCAAGGGCTGCTTTATTTATGGCCTCTTCCTCATCCTGAAATAAGAGCCATGGATTTTGGCCTTGCACCCTTTCCCATATAAGCTTCTTCACATATTCCTTTCTTGGGTCAACACCGAGTCCTTCGAGAGTAATCGATCTCTTCTCCTCTTTTCCCTGAGCGTCAAAGAGAGTAAATGTAAGATCGGAGTCTTCAGTCCACGCCACAAGGACATGAGAACAGGTGTAATCCTTGGCGAGAGTATCGGAGATGAAATTCTGAATATAATTATCATATTCCACCACCTTAGCGCGTCCATATCCGTTGTCGCGGAGCATACCCTTAATCATTGCCCGTTCATTGGGAGCCACATCGCTTTCGCAAGCAATAATTAGAGGCATCACAGCCCGATTTTCGCTATGCGAGCCGTAACGGATAAGCACATTACGATAGAAATCGCTCAAAATGCTTTCTATTGCCTCAATGAGAAGATTGCGAACAGGCCGAGTCTGACCTCCGACCGAACATCTCTCATCATCGGAAAGATGGGAGAAATAGTCGGTATAGGAATTAGAGATGCCTGCGTGGGCAGCCTGTTCAGCCTCTTCACCGATTATGATACCGGTAGGAGAGCAATAGATAGCCAAGGGAGCGGGCCAATTCCCATTGGGAAAAGGCACGAGTTTGTTCTCACCATCGCGTTGCCAATACTCAAAGGCAATGCGATGATGACATATAGAGATTATTATTTTATAACTGTCACTGTCCATTGGCAAGAAGATTCAACAAAGTAGTGTCATAGAACTTCATACCCTCAAGAATGATAATCGGGGCAACGAAATTGAAGGGCGTTCCGCTCTCTTTTGCTTCACGGGCTGCTACGCGGAACTCAGGCATGTTCTGAACATAGCTGGTAATATTCATTGCTCGGCATCCTTGTTCGAGCTGTTGTGGATTCACTCTCCAATTGAATAGCTGACGGGCAGCCTTATAGAAGAAGCCGCAGAACTCAGTGAATTTATCAGCCTGTTTATGGCTGTTTCCATGAGTGAACCGTATTCCTATGGAATTAATCATAGCCGGCGAAATGGAATTAGTGAATTCCAAAGGACGACGCTTATTATCGTTGCCAATGACTTCAAATCCTTCTTCACCGATAATTTCTGAAGGCTGAGGATTCTTAGGACGCTGAAGAATGGTGTCTCCCTTAGCCAAGCCCTTGGAAACTTCATATTTTATTTCAGGATCGTGAAGTTTGGGAAGTTTAATCACCTGATATCCTGCAAGTGTTTTCCTTAATTCCTGTTCACCGCCATAGCCCATAATAAAGAGTGAGCCGTAATAGGTATATGCAGCCTGCGGGTTCACCGTATCGAGCCATTGGAATAGTCTTGAGCCCTTCCCGGCGAAAGTGACGCGCACATTCGGTTTGGCAGGCGCTATTCGTTCGCTTTCGGCCCTATTGAGATCAGAAACGAGCTTGCGTGCAATCTGTCCGGCATAGAACATAAGCAGACCGGTGACATACATATTCACGCACATCAGCATGGGGCAATCAGCGGCAATTGAGCGGTAGAGGTCTCCAAGCTGATCGTCGTTAAGCTGATTGACAATCTGATCGAAGAAATAAGGAGCCGTAGAGGGACTGTAGGTATCCTTTCCGAAATTCAATCCCACCATGCGAATCTTATACTTTGCACATATATTGCTCAGAACCTGTTTGAACTTGGGGAACTTTGCCACTGATTGCGAAACTCTTTGGGCAGCGAAGCGAATAGAGTTTTGCTTAATCATCGTTATACCATCCTTCAAGAAGAAAAGGGCCGAAATATCTGTGGTGCTACCTCCTACATCAAAGCAAAGGTTAAGCACATCGGCTTCCTTTCCATAATATTGGGAGATAAAGTTAGCGACAGCCTCAGCTTCCGAAAGGCTTGGGTTGTCGGTCACCGTATCCATGGAATAGAGGGGTTCAGGCTCATATTTTATCTCACCCTCGTTATTGTCGGGCATAAAGTCTTGCGCATTTGCTTGTTGAGGAGCTGGAGCCGGTTGCTTCTGTTCGTTACCGAATCCTCCTCCGAAGGAGCCAGCGCCGAATCCTCCTTCGCCAAATCCTCCAAATTCATTATTGCTTGATGCAGAATTGGAATTTTGTTGAGGTTGATCGTCAAAGCCTCCTCCGAACTCGTTTCCGGAGTTGTCACCGAAACTGCCGGAATTTCCACCAAAACCACCGGGAGCACTACCAAAGCCTCCACCGAATCCGCCGGAGTTTCCACCGAAACCTCCGCCAAAACTATCGCCGCCAAAGCCTCCAGAACCAAAACTTCCGGAGCCAAAGCCGTCGCCTGACATTCCGCTTAAAGAACGTGTATCCACATATCGGCTCACATTGAGACGATATTTCTCAGAATCCTCTTTCGGTTCTTTAAGCACTGGAGAGATATCTCTAAGGTTATCCCAGATATTTTGATAAGAATAAAGGAGTTGTCCTGCCATTGCCGAAGGATATGACCACTTTATGCTTTCGGGCACAAGACCTTCCACAAAGAGAGAAGCATATACTTGAAGAGTAAGCGTTCGGAGGAATGCACTCTTATAAGCTTTATCCTCATCGGAATCTTCCCATTTCATGTTATGAATCTGGGTCACTTCTCCAACACCGGGGAAAGAGAGAGTGATTGTTTTATTATCCGAACCGGAGAAGGGGAGATTATCTCCAAAACATGGGAAACCGCCAACTACTTCTCTTTCATTTCTCATCTTCACTGTTTCGCCTGTGCCTAATGCCGGAAGCCGACGATGGTCGTGGAGAGTTAAGACACTCTTAACGGCATTCGATTTCACATCCTTTCCAGGACCATGGAAGAAGA
>CAZXGU010000128.1:0-2869 GCA_964640375.1 uncultured Sangeribacter sp.
TGACGATCTCAAGCTCATTCTTAAGCTTCTGAAACATACGAAGCTTGCTGTCGGGTTGGAAACCCGGCAGAACGCGAGAGGCATGATGGTCGTCGAAGAGTTTACCTCCGAGTTCGAGGTAAAGTTTGTTGCCGAACTTAGCGATACGCTCTTGAATATGTTCGGACTGAATTTTAAGATACTTGTCGTTGTCGAATCCGTTTGTCATAACGGATTGCAAAGTTAACAAAAAATCGGGAATTATCAAAGTAGGGACGCACCGGAGGTATCGCTCTTCGAGCTTAATAAACCCTGTCCTCGGTGAGGACAGACATGGAGAGCCCCGGCATAAGGGAGCGCAGCGACCGTGCCGGGGTCAAGTGGAGGAGAGTATAGCAGCTTCGGAGAAGCTGCACTAAGACCATATCCGTGCAGCATCTCCGAAGCTGTTTGCTATCTTGCGGTCACTACCCCAGCACAGTCGCTACGCTCCCTTATGCTGGGTTTCTCCAAATTAGTCCTCTTCGAGGACCTATGTGGGAGGATGATGTCTCCCTGGGGCAATGGAGATATTGCTCTTCTTGGGGGACCTATATCAGATAGGTAGGAGATTTGCGAGGTCTTATTACTTTCGATTTCCTTACGATAACAGATTATCGTCCCAATATACATTCATTGTGGAGGCCCACTCTTTCATTTCCTCCTCAAAATTATTCTTTTTATGATGTTCCTCTTGATTAATTATATATTTCTTCACTGCTTCTACATCTTGGAAGGAAACAGTACACGCAAAATATTCCTTTCCCCAACATTCAAAGTCGGGAAACTCAGGTTTATTACGTAACCATAAAGTTGAAGATCTTTTTATATCTCCCACTAAGTCTGCCAGGGCTACTGTTGGATGCAATTCAAACAATAAGTGAAGATGGTTGTCTATGCCATTAATGCGAGTGGTCTTGCATTTCTTATTTGTGATGATTCCGTGAATATAGGCGTATAATAAGCGCTTATGTTGCAAAGGGATAGTAGGCTGACGACCTTTTGTATTTATAACTAAATGATAAAACGCGATAACTTTGCTCATATTAATTGGTATTATAATAGATAGGCTGAAACGTAAATCGTCGGAGACGATAAAGATGGAGAGCCCCGGCATAAGGGAGCGCAGCGACCGTGCCGGGGTCAAGTGGAGGAGAGTATAGCAGCTTCGGAGATGCTGCACTAAGACCATATCCGTGCAGCATCTCCGAAGCTGCCTGCTATCTTGCGGACACGACCCCAGCACAGTCGCTACGCTCCCTTATGCTGGGGTTCTCCAAGTTAATCCTCTTCGAGGACTGGAGCATGGAAGTATGGTCTTTGCAGTTATATCCTCTTCGAGGACTCACCAAGGAAGTAGCTTTGAAAATTAGGGCGACAATCTTGGATTGTCGCCCTAATGGTATTATTAGATTTTACGGATTGGGATCCGTGAGGGATTTATTTTACGAGAACTTTAGTAGCTTTGTCGCCCTTAACCACGATGTAGAGACCGTTTTCGGGGTTAGCCACCTGTACACCCTGGAGGTTGAAATATTTAGCTGCTACGTTGTTGTCAGATGCGATAGACTTAACACTGTTGGTATCGTCCCATTCAGGATTGAAGTCTTTGTCGTTAGAAAGAATGAGGAAAATCTTTCCATCGAGGTCGAGGTTAACCCATGCTACGCCAGTGAACTCTTCTGTTGCAGTAAAGTTAGTGTTGCTCTTGTTGAACATTTCTGCCTCAACTTCATCATAAACAGAACCGTCTTCGCCTGCACCGTAGTTCATTGAACCCCAATCGGCATCAGCTACTTTGAATTCATCACCAGCGGCGATAACCATGTCGTCAGAGAATACTAACTTGTAGATTGTGTTAGCATCGTTCTGAGGCTGAAGCTGCCATTCCTCAGGAGCACCCCAACCGTTCATGGCACCACGAAGGAAGAGGGGAGTGGGCCCGGAAGGAGGAGGAGTAGTAGTAGTAAGTTTTATTGTAGAGAGGTCACCAGCGATTTCGATAGTGTAGTCACCTTTCCAGGGGGCTGAAATATTACTATCACCAGCAACGAGTTCTTTAGTCACTCCAGCTTCTTTGCCGTAATCACAAGTGAGGGCAGCTTCATTGAAAGAAGCCCAATCTCCAAAGGCTGTTGAGATTTTGAACTCAACGAGGTTTGCAACTTCCAGTGTGTAGTTATCGCCTGTTTTTTCAAGTTCGAGAGGAGTCTCTGGTTTCCAGTCGAGACCTTCACCACTACCACAAACGTAGAGAGTTTGAGCGTTAGCTGCGACAGCCATCATGGCAGCAGCTGCGAAAGCGTAAAATTTCTTCATAATGAAGTAGATTTTAAGTTAGAAATTATTAATAATTGAAAATTGTCTAAGTTAAGCCGGTTCCGGGTATTGTCTTAATCAAAAGAGTAGGGGAACCATAAATTTTGGGGCTGAAAGAGTTTATCATGGGGAGTCTCTTACGCCTATATCCGGTGCAAAGGTAAAAACAATTTTTTAATTTTCAAAAATTTTAAGAAAAAATTTTAAAATGTTTCATAACATATTTGAACTTCTCAAGTTCCTGGTTTATTCTTTTTGCTAGCAGAAATTTAAAAGAATTGTATATCTTATTCTGTGAATTTTCGGCCTTTCTGTGGTATCGCTACGCGATAAGAAAGTCTGTGCTCGGGAGTCTTTCCATTTTATAATAAGACAAGAAAGGAAATATTTTAAGACAAGAAAGGAGTGACTGGCGAGCACTGACCATTTATCGCTATGCGATGTCACAGAAGAGAAGGAATGGCACAGACTTTTTTCTCTGACAGGAGGATTATTATTTTTCTCTGACAGGAGAACAGGAGGACAGGAGGCG
>CAZXGU010000128.1:2969-8613 GCA_964640375.1 uncultured Sangeribacter sp.
GAGCAGAACAAGGAGCTGCGCTCTTCGCAGATGGATTTCACCTTTCTGACAGGAGAATTATTATTTTTCTCTGACAGGAGAACAGGAGGACAGGAGGCGACCAACTCTTTTTCTCTGCGAGAGGATATATTGTCAGCCTGGACTTGGGGTCTCTCGCCGAGGGAAGGAGGAAAGGAGGTTTTTTCTCCTGACGCAGATTTTTTCGCAGATTGAGCGGATTATTTTCTTTATCCGTCTGCACAGGCTCCCGGAGCCTTTCTGCACAAATCCCAGCCGTAAAATAACTCTGTCAGATCTGCTAAATCCCCGAAGATCTGCGCCCGGAAAAGATTGGAGCAGAACAAGGAGCTGCGCTCTTCGCAGATGGATTTCACCTTTCTGACAGGAGAATAATTTTTTTCTCTGACAGGAGAACAGGAGGACAGGAGGCAAATTTGGTATGACAAGTGGAGTGTGAGAAATCTGAAAAATAAGAATCCCGGTCCGAGGGTCGGACCGGGATTCCGGGAAAGCGCGTTAATTCGCTTTTGAGTCTTATCTTTCAGAGAAATATTTTATTTCTTCTATTTAGAAGGTTTAATTTCTATTACAGAAATATCTTATTTCTTCTTAAGAGTCATTACGTAAGGATAAGCGGAGAAGTTGATGGTTACATCATACTTGCCAGCCGGGATATCCATATCGCCACCCTTCATTCCGAGGGTATAAACCAGGTTGCCTTCTGAGTCAGTGCCGGAAGGAACGCCACCGAAGTCAACAGCACCCCAGATCTTGTTAGCAGCAATCTTACATCCTCCATCAAGTTGAACATCGGTTGCAGTCCAAGTATTGAAGTCCTTAGAAGCAGTGAGGTCGATAGATGTTTCATGGCTCCAGCCATTGTGGTTGCCAATGAGAGCAAGGTTCTCGATAACTGTCATGTCGTATGTAAGAGCCGGAAGGTCAACAGATACCCAGCAGAGATGTTTACCTTTCCTGGGAGCCTGAATCTGCTTAGCTGTTGGATCAGTTGAAAGACCACCGGATTGTGAGTAACCATCCTCTGATACCACGGGTGGAACTTCAGCATCCTGACGGAAGATAGGTTCAGATTTACCATCAGGAGTAGTGCAAATGGTCAGATTTAAGTTAACTACACATACTCCTGAGTAGGTGATATAGTTATCAGTGTAGAGCTTCATACCCTTCAAAGATCCACTGAATGGATAGAGAGCGCTGAAAGCGTAGCTATATGTAATAGCATCCAATTCTGCATTGATAGTTACGAGGATGTCTCCTGTAATAGCGATGTGTCCAACGGCATAGCTTGTCCCGAGTTTACCACTGAACCCATCTTCTGCTGGATTCACACCAAGAAGTTGAGAAGCATCCTTAGCGGTGAGAACAGATTGAGGTGCAATCTTGAGGTAATAACCATCGGGTGCTGGAGATTCAATCATAAGAGAGAACTCAGGATTGTCGTAAGGGCTGACACCAACTCCGCCATTGTTATTCATAAGGCGAGCACCATTCCAATTTGGTGTGCCGTCGGCATTCATAGGAATGATATAGTAAGCATCCTCAATCACCTTAATTGCATCATAGGTTTTCACCTGGAGAACCTCGGTGAGGTAATAATGGTTAAGACCTCCGAGCGGAATACGAGTATTACCTTTTACGGCATAAGCTTGGAAACGGCTATTCACTTCGTAGGTTCCGGGCTTTTTGGTAATGACGCTCTGGATGGCACCATTAAGTACGTCGGGGTTTACAGTGACTGCATCACCACTGATTACAGTCTCAACTGTAGTGGCCTTAGAGAATGTGGCATCATTTCCTACTTGCATATCAACTGCAAGTTCATAACCAGCCGGGAAATTGTTAAGGGTGGTAATGTTAGCCACAGTCACAAACTGGTTAGCTGCATTAGCTTCGGTAAGACTAAGGGTCTCACTCTGCGGAGCGAGTGCAAGATCCGCGTCAGCAAAATAAGCTTCGGGATCTGTGTTGGTCTGACCCGGAGGGTTGGGAAGATCAAAGTCATCGCAAGAAGCCATAACCAAGGTCAGAGCCAAAGCTGAAAATATTTTTAGTTTTTTCATTTTAAATTCTTTTAAAGATTTGTAGTGGAGAGAGGGGGTCGGAATACGAAACCTCCCTCTCTACCATTATTCATCATTGGAATTCAGGTTCGCGACCAACAAATGTTACTTCGTGAACCCCTTCTTTGATAAATACCTTGAGGTTTGGCACATCAACTACGATAGTCATATCGGTAGGTTCAGTGATAAGCACACCCCAGTTACCCTTGGCATTATCATCGGCAGTGGTTATTTCACCGGCGAATCCATTGCCGGTTGCCCACTTGTCACCGATATTGAGGTTATTGAAGTCAGGAAGACCGGAACCAAGCATACTTGAAGTGTCAGACCATCCGGTAAGCGCCGTAAAGAAGCGGAATTGAGCACGCTGGTCAGGATCGGAAGGATCAAGAGTTGCAGGGTCTGTTGCTGCTTCTTTTGGAGTGAGCTGGAATGAACCGACGAAGAGCTTTTCACCAATCATGTTTTGCGGTTCGTAAAGCGCGAAGTTTTCGTTGTAGAAGTCAGTGTTACCAATGCTTGGAGCAGTGAAACCATTAGCAATACCTGTATTGAGGTTGGTTACATCACCAACAATATATATCCAAGCAGCTGATTTCTCTGCATAATTAATCATCACTCTGTTATAAGAAACCGTATTGGAGCTGATAATTTTAGAACCCTCAACGTTGGTGAGTTCACAAACAGCTTTGAAGTAGCATTTAAATTCCTGGTTGTAAAGGTCGCGTGCTTCAAAGTCGGCTGCATTTTCCACATTCAGAAGATTATTAATAGCTACACCAAGCTCGTAGGTTTTGATAGCCATCTGAGCAGAAGTGGGATTCTCATTGGGAAGAGGAAGCCATTCTTCGATGGGGGCGTCGGGGTTAAGCGACACGAGAGCAGAGTAGTTACAGATTGCGGAGTAGCCATAATCAGGCTGAGAGCAGAAAAGATCGAAAGTCTCCGTATCGGTCATCTCTGTCATGGTACGGAACACCTGGTTCTGAAGCGCAGGCTCGTTAACCGTAAATGTGGTAGGCGCGTGGTAAACGGGTTCATCCTCCTGTTTGCAGGAAGAGAAACCGAGCACCATGGCAGCCATAGCCAATATAATCGATATTTTTTTCATTTTGGTCTAAGAATTGAGTTTGATTAATAACCTGTGGTTTGTTCAAAGTTAGACGCACTCATCACGCGAGTAGGAATCGGGAAGAGCTTGGTGTATTCCGGAAGGTTTGTTCCATTCTCAACGTTACCCTTCCATTCCCAAGTATAACCTGTACACCACTGATTCCAGCGTATAAGGTCTGTACGACGAACATTTTCCTGATAAAGTTCACGGCAACGCTCATTCTGAAGGTCGGTCATTGAGAGTGAAGTCCAGTAGTGAGAAGTATCACCGGCAGGATCAGCGTATGCACGCTGACGAATCCAGTTGACATACTGAAGGGCTTCTGCCTGGCTTCCACCGCCTCCCTGGAGTATAGCTTCGGCTGCCATCAGATAAACCTCTGCGAGGCGGATTGCTGCGTAGTCACCTGAAGGATTGGCGATATTTGTGGGAGAAGCTTCTTTATTGATTGTTCCATCATCATTATAAGCCCAGTTAGAATACTTAGGAGTGATATAACCGTTATTACCCCAGTCGTCACCAACGAGAGTTGGGTTATTAGCACTGAATCCGTGAGCAGATGTTTGCCAAAGTGAAACACGACGGTCTTTGCTCTGAGACATGTTGACATCATCCCATTCAAATTTACGAACAAAAGATTTGCGAGCAACCATACACTTCCAGCCATTACCGGAGTTATACCAGTCTTGAGCAATATAGCCTGTCTGTTTAGGATCGAATGAGTAAGCAACACCATTGAGAACTTCTGAAACGACAGTCTGATAGCTTTCATCTTTATCAGCCTGCAGTTTTTTGTATGCCCATTCAGCATCAACTAAGTTGGATACTCTTACGCCATTGACTGTTAAGACATCCTTACCATTAACAGTCTCATGACCGATAGTGGGGTCTGGATCTTCGTCTTTAATCTTGTATTTTTTCTTGTAATCTGCTTCTTTGCTTGCTTCATACAAAACATAATCTGTGGAGCTATACCATTTATAGACCACATCCTCACCTTCCGGAGTCTTATCCATAACGGGGGCGTATGCAATTGGATCGCTGTTTGGAACAACTTTTTTATACTCATCCTTATCGGTAGGGATAGGCATGGTCTCAACCACACCGTTAGTGCCGATCCAACCGTAGATCATGAAAGTTGCGCCTGAATAAGAGGTGAGGTGCACATTATCTCCAACAATTGACCAGATAATCTCATTCACATTGCTGCCGGCATTTCCGAGAACAAACTGCTTGTTGTTAGCGCCGAAGAGGCTGCAATAGCTTTGTGCAAGACCGTTACCATAGTAGCCTCCTTTACCGAGACGATCAATAATATTTTTGGAGTGCTCGTAGCATTTTGCGTAGTTAGGAGTTCCAGAGAAAACTTCTGCATTAAGATAAATCTTTGCGAGCACTGCTTCAGCCATGTCAACACCTACATAACCATAAACAGGAGTCTTATCTTTAGGCATAGAAGCCACAACATCCTCAAGAATTGTTACCACGCGGTTATAAACCTCTGCACGTGGAAGCTGAGTGGGGATTGCACCTACGGGAGTATCCATGTCTGCGTAAGGAACCTTGTCATAGAAAGAGAGCATGTAGTAGTAGCAAGCTCCCCAAAGAGCTTTGGCCTGAAGCACATAATCCTCTGCACGAGCCTGTGCTTCTGCATCAAGATTGAAATACCCACTATTCACGTTCTGAATAAACTGGTTACAAAGAGTAATGTTTACAATCAGACGTGAGTAGAAGCCGAATAGACAGCCCTGATTGGCGTTGAAGAGACCGCCATTATAGTTGGCACCGTAATCAGCAGGGTCCCAAAGCCAACAAGCTTCATCAGTAGGAATTTCTTCAGCGATGAACATTGCGCGTTGGAAAGATGCCATACCACCATCGAAATCGGAAACTGGAGAGTTTCCGTTGGGTCCATAGGTGGAGAAGTTCAGAAATATGTCGGCAAAGACACGGTCGATGTCGTTGGAGACATTGGTTATGTTGTTAGGGTCGTTGGGTTCGAGGTCAAGGTCGCCCACGCAAGAGGAGAGACCGAGCACGGAAGCCGCAACGCCTAAGCTTAGAAATATTTTATTGAATGTTTTCATATTGATGTTCTATTCTTTTAGGTTAGAAAGATTAGAATGTTACCACAAGACCGAGAGAAGTTGTGATAGGACGTGGATACGGGTCGCTCTGGATACCGCTGAACTCTTCAGGATCGATACCCTTGAAAGTAGTGATCACGAAGGGGTTCTGAACGGCAGCGAATACGCGGATCATACCATTGCCCTTGAATACATCGCGGAATGTGTAACCGAGAGTAATGTTATCACAGCGGAGGAATGAAGCGTTCTCTACGAAGTAGCTTGAAAGCGGCAAATAGTTTGCGCTGGCTTGATCCACGAAGAGCGGGGTGTCGGCGAGGAGGTTGCCAAGCTGATACTGAGCTGCAGATACTGAGTAA
>CAZXGU010000129.1:0-8527 GCA_964640375.1 uncultured Sangeribacter sp.
TCCTCGAAAATCCGCCGCCCCTACATTAACAATTTTTGGGGAATGGAGCCTAAGGCCAGAAATTAATGTTTCTTTGAAACAAATTTATTATGCTTGCAAATACAAAGGAGGCGCCATCATCTCAACGGCGCCTCCTTCACTTAGATGACATTTCAAATCTTTTAAATAATTAACTCTTTTCTCTACGCTTCATGCTGAAGATAATTCTTTAAGCCGCAATGCTGCGGAGCTGAAGCAGAAGAACCAATACTCCGATGGCATAGATCAAAGCCACACCGGCATTCTTAGTAATAGACTGATAATTTTTCATAAGTGAATGTTTTAGATAATGACTGTCAGCTTTAGGTTGACATTGCAAAATTAATGTCGGGCAATGCAAAATTCAGGCAGTGGTTTACTAATCTGTGTTAAATTATGAAATAAAAAGGAATTTCTTTGTTGTAATGTTAAGAATTGTTTAAACCATTGCCTCTGGCTGTTGTCAAAAAGGAGTTATTATGTGAAATTGCACATAACTTATATTTTGACGACTCCAAATGTGTTTTTTTACGCGGTAATGTAACCGAATAAAAAAAAATTACTATATTTGTAGATAATTATTCATATCAATTTATTGTGAGACCATGGAAATAGGAAGTGTTATTCGCAGCAGACGTCAAAGCTTAAGATCAACGCAGAATGCGTTAGCTGAGATTTCTGGCGTAAGTGTTCGTATGATAAAGGCTATCGAAGGAGGTTATGCCAATCCTTCAGTTAAGACCTTGACTAAAATTTTAAATGCACTCGGCTTGAAGCTTGTCATTGTTGACAAAGACGAAAAAGAGAACGAGTGAAGCAAGGTGCCTTTACTTCAAAACAAATAAACGCAGACCAAAACCGGCCTGCGTTTTTCTTTAGCTTTTCTCAGTTGGTTTCGAGACGCGAGTACTTATTTTTTATTGTAGATAAAAATCGGTTTTGACTCGCGGTTCATTCTGTCAACAGCGGTCACGGCATAGCTGTTTCCTTCGCTCACTCCGGGGAGTGTGATAGCCGTGTCGGGGGTTATGGCAATAATTGTTTCAGGGTCGGAGATGTCCTGTTCTTCGCCAGGGAGAAATTCATACACCACATATTTCACCACATCGGTCTCTGATTCCTTTTTGCCATTCTTAGGGGCATCCCATTCAAGAAGGGTGGTGCCGCTTTCATCTTTGGCAATCTTGATATCCTTCACTTGTGCCGGCAATTTTTTAGGATCCCCATAAACGGGAGGGAGGGCGAGGGTGGAATAGTAATTATTTGCAAATTCCTTGTGAGCCCCCTTATAGTTCTCAGTGAGCCAATAACCGTGAAACCAAATAGCACCCTTGGTGTTGGGGAGTTCACGGGAGAGCTTGATTTTTGTGTAAAGTTCGTTAGGCTTTCCGGCTTTAGTGTCGGGTGTATTCATAGTGAGACGTAGATCCTGACCGATATAAACATCCACTCCGTAGGAATTATCGCTCCACCATTTTGCCAATCCACGGCTTGGAGCCACGGTTTTGTCAAGTTCCCAGTAGAGCTGAGGCGAGAGATAATCCACCCAGCCGTTCTTAGCCCAGAGGAGGATATCTGCATAAAGGCCGTCATAGTTTGTGAATCCGTTGCTGTCGCTGCCACGTGGATCCTGTTTCTTGTTTCTCCAGATTCCGAAAGGAGATATGCCGAATCTAACCCAAGGTTTAACCTCCTTGATTGTGTTGTAAAGTTGCTCGATTAGCAGATTCACATTTTGACGTCGCCAGTCGGCACGGTTCATCCCTTTGCCGAATTTAGCATAGCTGGCATCATCGGGAATGCTTTGACCAGCTTTGGGGTAGGGGTAGAAATAATCGTCGATATGGATTGCATCCACATCGTAACGGTTGAGGATATCCGTAACCACTTCGCAAATAAAATCACGGTTTTCCTGATAAGCAGGGTCGAAAAGAATCTTTCCGTCATATTTAAAGAAGCGTTCCGGATGCTTCTTAGCAATATGATTTGCCGGGAGCACTTCATTGGGGGAAGTTGTGACGCGATAGGGGTTTAGCCATGCATGAAGTTCCATCCCTCTTTTATGGGCCTCCTCGACAACAAACTCCAGCGGATCCCATAGCGGGTCGGGAGCTTTACCGAGCTTGCCGGTAAGAAATTTGCTCCATGGTTCCAGATCGGAAATATAAGCGGCATCAGCAGCCGGACGAATCTGGAAGATGACGGCATTGATTCCGGCTTCCTGCAGTTTGTCGAATTCCTGTATAATATATTCGCGTTGCTGAGCCGGCGTTTTCTTAGCCCATTGCACTTGACCGATAAGGTGGAGCCAAGCCCC
This sequence comes from uncultured Sangeribacter sp., assembly GCA_964640375.1. Taxonomy (GTDB): domain Bacteria; phylum Bacteroidota; class Bacteroidia; order Bacteroidales; family Muribaculaceae; genus Lepagella. Next base: position 2,336 of record CAZXGU010000129.1, read on the forward strand.
TCGAAATTCACGTTTTGGGGCATTGTCGGCGTGTGATATCACCGATAGCATCAAGGAAGCTATCAGGGAAAAAATTAATTTTTTCATTATGATTGTGTTTAACTAATTTGATTTATGAATTTTTAAGGGAAATAACAATGTTAATAAAATATCATCACTTCATATTGAATCTGGTTATTTCTTTTAGCTATTGACTACCCACTCACCTGACTTGGTAGGACCTTTACGACTAAGGAGTCCATCGCGCCGTAATTTGTCGGTTATTTTCTTTACTCCGTTCCTTGTCAACCCCAATTTGTCGGCAACTTCAGATAAAGTCATTTTAGAATTTTCTCTTAATAAAAAGATAACTTTCTCCTTATTAGTGGAGGTGTTTTTTATTATACTATCCTTAATTTCTTGGGTACTATCCTTAGTTTCTTGGGTACTATCCTTAGTTTCTTGGGTACTATCTTTGATTTCTTGGGTACTATCCTTGATTTCTTGGGTACTATCCTTGATTTCTTGGGTACTATCCTTTGGCTTATTCAATGATTGGCCATAAAGAGTTAACATAGACTCTATATCAGGTTGGTGGCCATTGAATTCAAGAAAGAGAGTGGTGCGGTCAACTCCGCTGGCAGAGATTTCCACGCGCGGTTCAGTATGATAAACCGCCTTCCAAGTCCTAAAAATACCTTGTAAACCACTTCCAGCGCGTTCCCCATATCTAATAAACGACAACATACGCAGCATAACCCCATTGCGAGGGTCGGAAATATTATTATCTACTGCCTCTTTAACCGACACACGCATCGAACCGGGGTTAGCAAAGAACTTCAAACTGATTATTTTCTCGATAGGACTTGACATTATGGATATTAAAAGAAGAGGTGATGGGCATCTTAAAAGTATTATTTTAAAGAAGGTGTATAAACTGATCCGATGCAATTATTCTCCCACTCCTATTCCGAAGAGGGCGTAATCGTAGAACACAGGGTCGTCTGGTCGCAGTGTGCGCAAAGTATCGGTGAGTTCCACCACGCTTTTACGGTCGTTCGATTTCCGCGTGAGCAAGCCTAAATTACGAGCCGTGTTACCTACATGGACATCCAAGGGGATGAAAAGTTTATTTTTAGGGATTGATTTCCATATTCCCATATCCACAATTCCGTCGTCGCGCACGAGCCATCGGAGAGCCATGTTGACTCTCTTAAGAGCAGATTGACTCAGATTCACCGGGAGGCATCGGGAATCAGCTTTCCCTCCGTTTTCCGCCATCATTACTTTCTGCATCTCCTCCACAAGTTTCCAGGCCGGAAATAGATCATCGCTGACTTTATGTGCGGAAGCAAATGCATCTAAAGATCCGTAATCGGTCATTATTTTTCTCATTCCCCGGAGAAAATGGGCCATGTCGCGGCCGAAGAAAGTGCGGTGAATGTTCATTCCCGGTTCAAGATCTTCGTAGCCCTCTTCCATTGTGTAAAGATAAGGCTGATGCCCCATCAGGGAGAGCATCTTCTCTGCATCCCGGCAGATCATGGTGCGTTTCCCCCATGCAATGATAGCTGAGAGGAAAGCCACTATCTCGATATCGCGCGGATCGGAGAATCGTCGCGGAAACTGGACAGGATCGTTGGCAATAAATTCCGGTCGGTTAATCCGCGTAGCCTCCGCATCGAGAAGGGCAACTATATCTTTATCCGGAATAATCATTGTTCAAGAGCCTTGGCAATGTCGGGGCGGACAGTGCGGATTGTTGAAACAAAAGCTGAATCGTAGGCAGCCCGGCATTTAGGTTTCGACACTGTGTCGTATTGTATCCTTTTTGTGCGGGCCTCCAGCAGATGATTCTGCAATTCAATGGAGTCGTTCCATTTTTTATTGATAAATTCACGGGCTGCCGAGCGACCATCCATCATAGCCGCTTCAATCTCGGCCTGTGTTTCCTCACCCTCTTCAACTCCTTTAATTCCTCCCTTGCAAGAAGAGATGCAAAGAGCTGCGACAACGACCAGAGAGCCGGCCAAAGTATATAATAATTTCCTCATAATTCAATATTACTTATATAGTTCGTTCCACCAACGCGGATCGTCTTTAAGATACTTGGCAAACCATGCCATGATTGTGTTTTGCCAAAGGAGTTTCCTATCGAAATTGGAGATAACATGATTCTCATCTTCCACTGTGATAAATTCCACATCACGGCCAAGCACGCGGAGGGCGTTGAAGATCTGAATGCTTTCACCTATAGGCACATTTGTATCTAATTTGCCGTGAAGAAGGAGGAGGGGAGTGTGAATCTTATCTGCATTGAAGAGCGAGCCTTGTTTGGTGTATAGTTCAGGGTCGGTCCAAGGGTAATGTTTGGCAGCCGCAACGGAATTATAGGAATATCCCCAGAAGCCTTCACCCCAATAGCTTGTCACATTCGAGATTCCGGCATGGGAGACAGCAGCTGCATAAATATCGGTAAGGGTCTGAAGATACTGGGTCATGAAGCCGCCGTAGGAGGCTCCGATACAACCGATCTTCTTCTCATCGACAAAAGGATGATCCTTACAGAATTTCTTGGTGCCTTCAATTATCTCTTCTGCGGTCTGTTTCCCCCAGGCATTCACATGTCGGGATGAGAATTCCTGGCCATAGCCGGTGGTGCCGCTCGGATTGATAACATAGACCACATAATCGCGCGAGGCGAAAACCTGAGGGCTATAAAGATGATACATCGAAGCGTCGGATGGAGAGGTGCCTCCGTAATAATATACAATAAGAGGGTACTTCTTATTGGGGTCGAAATCGGGAGGGAGACACATATATCCGTCGATGACGTCGCCAAAGGAGGATTTGAATGTCCATGGCTCCATTTTTCCGAATTCTATATCTTTGAGTTCGGCAGCCATTGGATTATCAATGAGGCGTTGCTTGCCGGTTTTGAGATTGATTAAATAGGCCACGCCGACATTATCGAAGTCTCCGCCATAGTAGGCCAGCCATTGAGCATTGTCGTCGGGCATGGAGAATGATGTGACAGATCGTATCTCGGTATCTAATCTTGATATTATTCCTGATTTAGGATCCAAGGAATAGATATATGTGTAGAATCCGGTTTCGCCTCGGAAATATATTTTTCCGTCGCCGGGATTCCAAATGGGTGTTCCCTCTACGGCCGGATCAAAATCTCTGGTGACAGCTTTTACGTCGCCGGAGGCAATCGTATAAATATAACCCTGATTATCGAAGGCATTGGGAGTTTCATGATTCCCGGCATTGACTCCTATTTTTCCGAAGGTCTCTGGACCTCCGACCACGAAGAGCTGACGTGAATCGGGAGAATAGACGGCGTTGGTGACAAACCCGTTATCGGCAATGATAGTATCATTTTTCAGGGTATTCATATCCATCTCAATGATAGAATTGAGATAGAATGGATATTGCGAGGGTGTTTGGCGAGTTGCCATATATAGCATCTTTGAGCCGTCGCGATTGAAGTCGCAGATGAAGGTGGAAGAGCCTCCGTAGGTGAGGGGGATGGTCACCTTGTCTTGAATGTCATAACGCATGATATAATAGCGGTCTCGGTCGCCGGGTATTCGGTCGTCGGGGCTTTTCACGCGGCGCATCACCCCCATCTCTTTATCACCCTCTATGGTTTTATAATAGAAAAGATAACGTCCGTCGGGAGAGAAGGTGAAGCTGTTATCAGGCACTTTGGCTGCCAGTTTCTTCGATGTCATGGCGGGAACATCCATTTGATAGATATCATAGCTGCCGTTGCGCGCCTCGCTATAGAAGATTTTGTTCCCTTTAGGCATCCATTCGGAATTAGGGTTGATTGTCTCGCTCAGCACTTTCCCGGTAGCGGTTTCGGTGAGGGTTGCCCGGCGTGCTGTTTCGTTGGCTGAGAAGGTTTGGGAATATTTTGTGATAAGATATTTTCCGTCGGGGGAGAGCGATACGGAATTGACTCGTTCGCCGGTCATGGTGTTGACAGGGGCAAAGCGTTTTTTCACATCGGCACCTGAAACAAAGTTGACATCTTCAAATTCTTTGTCGGGAATGAATTCAAGTTTGAAGTCGGGTTGAGATTTGTCGTCGGAGAGTGAGAGAAGGTTTATCTGTATTGTGTAGTCGGCTTCCGGGGATAGATCAAGTGCTGAGGACACATCTGAGGGCAAGGAATCGGAGGCTGACTGTTTGGCAACTGATTCTCCGTTGACCAATAGGTCGGCGATTGCCGGGGTGTTGAGCACTAATTTGCCTTTGCAGAATTTGTCGGCTCTAAGTCGGGTTGTGAGGGTGAACAATCGCGGTTTTTCTTCAGCCTTGGTGAGTTGTATTCTTCCGGCAGTGTCGGGCAGGATAGTGGTCCAGTCTTGAGAGAACTCAGCAGGGTTGATAGCTCCTCGCATATCGAGAAGTTTATCAGATGAGAAAGGATTTTCCTTGGTGAGCGAATCGGGGGTTGCCGGGATATTGAGTTCGACAGCTGGGGCTGCCTTGAATCCCGTGAGAGTATAAGCTGAAGCCATGCCGCCAACCAGAGCAGCCGAAGCCAACACTAAGAGATAAGGTTTCATAAAATAAAAAAGATAAGTAGAGAGAAAGATAGAAAATGGAGGGTGCGAGAACCCTCCATTTTAAATATTGTTATTTTGAGGGCTTTAATACTCGTATTTGGGTATCGCCTTCATTTTTACGTGATAGATGAGATTGGAATAAGGCTTGATGCTACCCATGGCTCGGGCACCATATCCGGAGAGATAAGGGATGATCATTGTCACTGAATCGCCTACGTGCATGTTGAGCATCGCAATCCACATTCCGGCAATATTCTGGTTAGGCTGACTGCGATAGATGCTGTCGCCCCAGACATGACTGGAGTAGGAATCACCGAGGTTTGTCCCGTTGATATTCTCCATGGCGTATGTTATATCCACAGTGGAATTAGACAGAGGCGATAGATTTTTCTCAGTGAGTGAACGGTCGTTATGCCATTTCACATAAACACTATTGCCGGGAGCCCATTCGGGAACAATTTTAGTGTAACCCTCTTTAGGCATCAATTCGCTTTCCACATATTGAATATAGGTGTCATTCTGTGTTCTCCAGTCGTCATACTCATCCTTCGGCCCATCGCCAAGACAGGCAGTCAGAAGCAAAGCCAAGAGAGGAATAACAAAAATTATCTTCTTCATGATCGATAAGTCTAAAATTCAACAGTAGGAGCTTTCTGAGCCCCGGCTTCAGCCTTAAACTGCGGTTTCTCCTTGAATCCGAACCATCCGGCATAGATATTGGTTGGAAACTTCTTGATAGCAGTATTGTAATCCTTCACAGCCTCCGTGTAGCGCATACGCTCAGTCGAGATGCGATTTTCAGTTCCTTCGAGCTGAGTCTGAAGATCCATGAAATTGGTGTTGGCCTTAAGATCCGGATATGCCTCCTTCACGGCATTCACATAGATATCCAGAGCGCCTTTAAGCTTGCTCTGAGCTTGCTGATAGTTATCGATATTCTCAGGAGTTGCCTCCTCACTTTTGGCAGCATCGTAGGCCTGAGTCAGACCGGCGCGGGCACGAGTCACCGACTCAAGTGTGGTGCTTTCATGTTGCGCATAACCCTTCACAGTGTTGACCAAATTGGGAATCAAATCCGCACGACGCTGATATTGGTTTTCAACCTGTGCCCAAGCCTGATCCACATTCTGTTCCTTCTCCACAAGAGAATTATAGTTGCACGATGTGAGCGAACTCAAAGCAACAACTGCAAAAAGGGCGAAAAGAAATTTCTTTAACTTCATATATCACACGAGTTTCTTGAGAAGACTATTTAGGCTCACTTCATCGTGGAGAATCTTCACGAGGTCGTCGGCGTTTACGCGCGACTGTTCCATAGTGTCGCGATGACGCAGAGTGACGGTATTGTCTTCGAGAGTCTGATGATCCACAGTGATGCAATAGGGAGTTCCGATGGCATCCTGACGACGATAACGCTTGCCGATGGAATCTTTTTCATCATAGTTGCAAGTGAAATCGAAGCGGAGGCGATGTTGAATCTCACGGGCTTTCTCAGGAAGCCCATCCTTCTTCACCAATGGGAGCACAGCACATTTCACCGGGGCAATAGGAGCCGGGAAATGAAGCACTACGCGACGGTCGCCATTGCCGAGGTCCTGGTCTTCATAGCAGCTGCAGAAGACGCTGAGGA
>CAZXGU010000130.1:0-8391 GCA_964640375.1 uncultured Sangeribacter sp.
TGAAGTTCACAACGGACCGCTGAGCGGATTGATGGACTTCTGCACGCGACATGGTGTGACCATTATCGACGGCTTCCCCTATCTGATTGCAGATATAAACAAGAAACCAGATTTGCTTCCGAAATCGGTGAATCTGATTATAAGCGGAGGCGATGTTATTCGAGCAAGCTATATCACCAATCTTCGAAACAAGGGCATAAGAATCTACAACACATACGGACCATCGGAAACCTGCGTCTGCTCCAACTATTTCCGTGTGGACAATGCCGAGCCTCTTGAAGACGGAACCTTCTCTATCGGAAAGGCCATAAAAGGGGTAGAAGTCAAGATACTTGACAAAAACTTCCGAGAAGTCCCCAAGGGGGAAGTTGGGGAAATATGTATTTTTGGTGAAGGTGTAAACCAAGGCTATCTTGGCAATCCACCCGAGCAGGCAAACTTCGTTACGCTCCCCGACGGCACACATTTTTATCGCAGTGGCGATATGGGTTATGTACTTCCCGATGGCAACATGGCATTCCTTCACCGTCGCGATGAGCAGGTCATGATACTTGGCAAACGTGTGGAGCCGGAGGAAGTGGAGAATGTGCTCAATGAATATCCCGAAGTGGAGAGGGGAATAGTCCGTGCTTTTCTTGATGAGGGGGGACTGCACTATCTTGTTGCCTATATTATACCACGCAAGGGTTTCTCACTTCATGATGTGAGAGAATATCTTAAATCAAAGCTCACCGATTTCATGGTGCCTGAGTTTTTTGTGGAGGTAAATGAACTCCCTCTGACCCATCGTGGGAAAATCGACATGAAGTCTCTTCCAAAAGTATTGAAAGAAGGTAACTATAAGTGATAAGTTATAGTGATGAGTGAAGAAGTAAAATAACGAATATCAGATAATGGTAAAGATTAGAGAAATAAAGGATATTCCTACATTGATGAGTTGGCGTAAGGAGGTAATAGAGCACGTTTTCGGACAGACTCCCGACGAAAAGCTGCTCCTTGCCAACCGTCAGTTTTACGATAAGCATATTGCAGACGGCACGCATTATGCACTTGTTGTTGAATATGATAACGAAGAATGTGGTTGCGGTGCCGTATGTTTTACCGAAGAGTTACCATCGCCCGATAATTCTACAGGGCGCTGTGGGTATATAATGAATATATATGTCCGTGAGCCTTTCCGAAAACATGGACTGGCTCATGAAATTGTCAAACATCTAATCGAAGAATCTCAGAGAAGAGGATGTGGAAAAATATATCTTGAAACCACTGAGGATGGTAAACCCGTTTACTCATCTTTGGGATTTAAGGATATGCCGGATATGATGAAATATTATGGTTAAAAAGATTAAAGTCGGAGGGCTACAATGCCTTTACAGCAAATATAACGGAAACAACAGTATTGCCTACATACTCTATCCAATGGATATGTTATCCGATTGGATAGAAAATGCTGTTAAGAAGTATGAAACAAGTATAGTGGTAATCACAGGTATGGATTGGCAAAATGTATTCAGTCCATGGCCTGCCAAGGGTGTGCCAGCGGGTACTCCGGATTTCAAAGGGGAATCTCCGGAATTCCTTAAGCAATTGCAGAAAGATGTGATTCCTGTTGTGGAAGCCTCACTTGAAATGGATTCAAACATAGAGAGGACTTTGGTTGGCGTCTCCATGTCGGGATTATTTGCCTTGTGGCAATGGATGGAATGTGATACATTTCTAAATATTGCTTCTCTTTCAGGTTCTTTCTGGTATGAGGGTTTCATTGATTGGATGAAAAAGCTCACTATCCCACATAAAAATGGGAAAGCTTTCTTCCTGCTCGGAGATAAGGAATCGCAGTCCAAAACCAAAGCTTTTAATATCGTTGGACAAAACACTCAGGAAATAATCTCTATTCTTCAATCTAATGGAATCCATACAGAGTTTGAGAGCGTTCCCGGCAATCACTATGCCGATCCTATCCAACGTCTTGACCGGGCTTTTAGTGCGCTTTTTACTGATATTTAGCCTCCATTTTTAGCCTCCTTCTTATAGACTGCGCCTCATAAAATTGGCATGCCGATTTTATGAGGCGCAGTCTATATTGTTAGCTCGGAGATAGGTTATTGGAATAACTTGGAATGTAGCCAATCTGCTACCAGGATTGAAGTTTCTTTCCGAGTGTTTGAGAAAACATGGGTTTCATCGGGCACTAACTTCAGTTCGCTATTCTTTATTTTCTCGTTATAGCGTTCAGCGTATGTGTAAGGCACAATCTGATCATGCGTTCCTTGAACTATCAAAGCAGGACCATCATAGTTAGCAGCCGTTTCATATATAGGAAGGCGAAGAGCTGTTTCCACATAATTCTTACCGAGAAGCAAGGCTCCAGCTTCAGGGGAATGAGGTAGCTCTATATAATCCCCTTTGAAATTCCATGGATCATAATGGGCACCCATCGTATTGCCTCTTAACGCATCGTCGCGCAACACAGCGGCAGCCGCCAACAACACCTCTGCTTTAATCTCCTTATCCCCTAATTCTCCACTCACCATGCTCACGACCACTCCTCCTTGAGAATGGCCTACGAGACTGATATTCTTTACCCATGACTGTTTGCGAGCCCATGAAATGACATCCTTAAGGTCATCGATTTCATTTAACACTGTCATATCCTTAAATTCCCCATCGCTTTTTCCATGTCCGTTGAAGTCGAAGCGAAGCACTGCCATCCCCTGCCCTACTATATTTTTAGACAATTCATTCATAAAATCACTTTGACAGTTACCGCTGAACCCGTGGCATAAGATAACCAATGGAACCTTCTCTGATTTTGTCATCGCGGGCTTTTGAAGGATAGTGAAAAGCTTTCCAACCGATCCCTCTAAACGTAAAGTGTCTGAAGTTTGGGCCTGAACTGAAAACATACCTAACAGTGTGATCAAAAACGTTAATGCAATCTTTTTCATATTTAATAATATTTCCTATTTAAAAAACCAGCTCCCAAATTTTTAACAACCCAACGTCCAAACGAGTTTAATCAGTTTATTTTCTACACTTACATTTCATAGAATGAATGAATAAAAACCACAATGAAATGTGATAAATAATTATTCATATCTTGGATTAAGACCATGCAGAAGGTCGAGCACTACCCTTTCCATGTTCTCAGTAAAAGATATGGTTCGCGAAGCGTTCTCTTTCGGTCCATGCGGATATTCAGAATTAAGACCAATCAGGGTTGCTTTTATTTTTCTCGTCCATAGTCTTTTAGAGTTGATATATTAATAACCGATAGTGAAACGTTCTTTATGGTGTGCCGGTTCGGCAAGTTCATCAACCATGGCCTTGGCATAATCTTCAACGGAAATGAAGCTGTTGCCATCTTTGTCGAAAATCATATCATCTTTTCCTAACCGATATACACCTGTGCGCTTACCGGGTCCCTTTGCACCCATATCTCCAAGATTTCCTGCCGGAGAGAAGAAAACCCAGTCGATGTTGTCTTCATTCATCAAGGTGTTGAGATAGAATTCTCCAAGCGATTTCACGCCGGGAACCCATGCATCGGGCAGTGTGCCTGTATCAATAAGACGCACACCGGGTTTTACAAAGAGTGTGCCGGCTCCTCCAACAATCAAAAGACGCTTTACGCCTGCTTTTTTTGCTGCCTCAAGAATCTTGGGATAGTTGGTCAGCGTTTCTTCATATATATTGGGATTTGCCCAGCCAGGATTGTAGGCGCTGATAACGCTTTCATATCCCTTGAGATCCTCCTCAAGGGCTTTCTCATCTGCTACGTCAACTTTCTTTACAGTCAGATTGGGATTTTCTATTTTTATCTTTTCCGGATTATGAACTAAAGCCTCTACCTGATATCCGCGATTTAGAAGTTCGTTTAGAATTGCGGATCCTACGAAACCGCTTGCACCAATCAATGCAACTTTTTTGTTTTCCATAATTAAGTTATCTTTTAATGTTTTTCCTTGATATTGTGTATATCTTTTCAATATCTCTTTACTGTAATTACCTCGGCACGAACAAGATTGTTTATTGCTATTTTTATGGGTTAAAAATGTGGATTACTTACTTTTTTGTTAGTATTAGTGATTTTCAAAATAGTAAATATCAAGCAGAAAGCAAATATTAACAAACTTTAACGGGGCACTATATTGGTATTGCATAGCTTATTTTTATTTCTTACCTTTGTCTATTAAATCTACTGTCTATCATCAAAATATGGAAAGAAAATTCAATAAAAACGAGTTATATCCTGATTGCCCTATACGCAATATCCTAAACCGGATTAGCGATAAATGGACCTTATTGGTTCTCTATACTCTTAATGGACATGAACCGATGCGCTTCAAGCAACTTTGTGCTGAATTGCAAGACATTTCCCAAAAAATGCTTGCTCTCACCTTGCGCACTCTTGAAACCGACGGTTTTGTTGAGCGCCAAGTATATGCAGAAGTTCCCCCAAGAGTGGAATATCGACTCACCCCAAGAGCCCACTCACTTTTCCCTATCCTCAACCTCTTAATTCAATGGGCAAAGGATAACATGAACGATATCCTTTACGACCGAACAGTGGCTCTCAACGAAAAAGAAAATAAGGCTTAATTCTCAGAGAAATGAAAAAAATAGTATTGTCGATTTTGGGTTTTCTCTCCATGTGTGGGGCCGATTGGATATGTGCCTCCGAAATCGCCGACTCTATTTCTGCTTCGCCCGACTCCATATCTGGATATAATCTGGATGAATTTGTATTCAAGCGAAAAAAAAGCGGTACATTTAAACTTTCCGGAGCTGAAAACAGCAGTATAATTAATCAGACGGAATTATTTCGAGCTGCTTGTTGTAACTTGGGTGAAAGTTTCTCCACTTCCCCATCGGTTGATGTGACATATTCCGATGCAGCCACAGGAGCACGACAGATTAAACTATTGGGCCTTAACAGTTCTTATGTCCAACTCCTCACTGAATCTATGCCCGCTTTCCGGGGCGCGGCGGCGCCTTATAGCTTTCGGTATGTGCCTGGTCCATGGATGAAAAGCATAGCTGTTTCCAAGGGTAGCAGCACCGTAAAAAACGGATATGAATCTATAACGGGACAAATAAATATTGAATACCTCAAACCACAGGATGAACAAGGTGTCACGGCCAACGCTTACTTTGATTCTGATCTTAAACTCGAGCTCAATGCGGATGCTAATGTACATCTTAAAGAAGGATTGTCAACTGAGTTTTTAGCCCACTTTGAAGACCGATTTGGCCAACACGACACTAATAACGATGGATTTGCAGATATGCCCGATATCCGACAATTCAATTTTAACAATCGTTGGCAATGGCGAAACGGGAAATATATCTTCCATGGAGGTCTCGGCCTTATAAATGAAAGAAGCAAAGCGGGCCAAATCTCCCATCATCAAGACATGCAGGCCACTGATCCCTTCAAAATAAATCTTTATACACGCCGTTATGAAGGATATATGAAACTTGCTTATGTGGTCGATCCGGAGCACAATGGAAATATAGCTTTCATCGGCTCTCTAAACATGCACCAACTCGATGCCTCTTTTGGACACAAAGGGTATTGGGTTAATGAAAAAGGAGCCTATGGTCAGTTGATGTATGAGACACATCTCGGCGAAGCACATGATCTTTCTGTAGGAGCTAATTTTAATTATGACTATCTGGGTCAGAAAGTTAAAACTTCCCATGACCTCTCCCAGCTCCCTGAAAGAATTAGAGACCGTGAAGCAGTTGCGGGCGCCTATGCGCAATATACATTCACCGCAACCAACCGGTTAGTAGTGATGGCAGGAATCAGGGGCGATTATAGCAGTCGGTTCAAATGGTTTGTCACCCCTCGATTTAATATTAAGTATTCACCCATCGAACGTCTGAATCTTCGTGTGTCTGCTGGAAAAGGGTTTCGAACTGTGCATCCCTGGGCAGAATATAATAATCTCTTGGCCTCGGGACGAACAATAGTAGTCGAACAGCTACAACAGGAAGAGGCATGGAACTACGGGCTAACGGCCGAGTACACGTTTTATGTGGGCTCCCAGAAACTAATTGCCAATGCCGAATATTTCTATACGGATTTTAAATCTCAAGCAGTGGCGGATTTCGATAGTGACCCAAGTAAACTTGTTATTTCGCAGCTTAATGGAAAATCTTTTTCCCATACTTTTCAAGCTGATCTTACTTGGCAATCCAATTTTGGTCTATCGCTTACGGGAGCATACCGACTCAACGACGTGAAAACCACCTACTCCGGCATCCTTATGGAGAAGCCTCTCACGAGCAGATATAAAGCTTTATTCACTGCCTCCTTTTCCACACCATTGGAACTATGGCAATTCGACCTTACTTTCCAGATGAATGGAGGAGGAAGATTGCCAACGCCCTATGCGCTGCCCGACGGAAGCATGAGTTGGGGACCAAATTTCAAAGCATTTCCTCAGCTTAATGTGCAAGTGACGCGATGGTTCCGTCATTTCTCAGTTTATGTCGGAGGGGAGAATCTGACAAATTTCAAACAGAAGAATCCCGTGGTTTGGAGTAGTGACCCTTGGAGCAATTATTTCGACCCCACCACTGTGTGGGGGCCAATCCACGGCGCAATGGCATATATTGGAATCCGATATAATTTCGGACGCTTGTAATGTTTTGTTGTAAATATAATATAACTTAGAAACTGATGAGAAAAAGTATCCTTCTTAGCCTCTCTTTTTTAGCCGTGCTTTTATCCAGCGCCGCTGAAATAAAGACTCTTCACCTCACAACTAATCCTCCAATGGTGTGCAACAATTGTGAAAATAAAATAAAGAAAACACTCCGATTTGAAAAAGGAATCAAGGAGATTCAAACCGACTTGGAGAATCAGGTGGTAACTGTGGTCTATGACGCCGAAAAAATAGATGAGGAAAAAATTGTAAAAGCATTCGATAAAATGAAATATCAAGCCACTCTGCTTGATACTCCCAACGAAGCACCCTCTGAAAAGCCTGCGGAATAATCCAAAAGCATTCCTGAAAAAAACTGCAAAGCCTGGATTCCTCATGGCTTTGCAGTTTTAATTTTATTTCTCTATTAGCATTTTCCCATAATTTGCATATTACCCCAAAAAAGATTATTTTCGCAAAAATAATAAATTGAATGCCACTTAACCGAGCCACACTAATCAGGATTTCGACCATCGACCGCTGCTTGCAGAATCGTTATCGCCGTTGGACCATCAACGACCTAATCGATGCCTGCACCGACGCTTTGGCCGAATATGAAGGGAGAAGCAATCCTGTAAGCCGCCGAACATTTCAGAACGACCTTGCTCTGATGCGAAGCGACCGTTTAGGATATAACGCCCCTATCGTGGTGCGTGAAAACAAATATTATGAGTATGAAGATCCTGATTATAGCATCACCCATCTTCCTCTCAACGATGAAGGTCTGAATGCCCTAAACTCGGCTCTCGATATCCTCCGTCAATTACAGGGATTTCCGCAATTGGCTTCTTCAATCGACACAATCAGCAAACTTAATGAGCAGATTTCCCGTACCACCTCTTCCTCCACTCCTGCGATGGATATGGAATATGTGGCCGACTACAAAGGAGCGCAATTTATCGGGGTGATCTACGATGCGGTTAGAAAAAAACAGACTATAAGGATAGAATATAAGTCGTTCAAGGCCCGCTATCCCCATTCCCTTGTGGTCTTTCCCCACTTATTGAAGGAATATCGCAACCGCTGGTTTCTTATCGGAGAAAAAGAGAGCAACCGAACCCCACAGGTGAATATCTTTGCGCTCGACCGTATCCGAGAGGTAGTAATTGAGAAAAAAATACCATTCAGGAAATGTGTGGCGTTCGATGCGGAACATTTCTTCGACGACACCATAGGCGTGACAAAAACAATTCACGATAAAGCGCGCAAGGTGATTATAAAAATAGACAAAGAGCAAGCACCTTACGTCGAGTCAAAACCATTCCATAAATCCCAGAATGTGGAAGAGCGTTTCCCCGACGGCTCCATTCTGATTTCTCTTCAAGTAGTGCTAAATAACGAGCTCGAACGGCTCATCCTTGGATATGGAGGGTTTGCGGAAGTCGTGGCTCCTCCTGAATTGCGTCAACGAGTGGCTCAAAGTGTATGTAGGGCCGCCGCGCATTATAATAATGTTACAAACCAGGTCCACAAAGCATCCGAAAAACATGAAAAAAAGTAAGAAATAACATTTTCGAAAAATTTTTATTACAATACTTGTAGATTTAAAAATTAATCATTAATTTTGCATCGCAATTCCACGCAAGGGAAGTCATAAAGATAATCTTGCAAAGAATAAAGCACTGCTTCAATAGCTCAGTTGGTTAGAGCACCTGACTGTTAATCAGGGGGTCGT
>CAZXGU010000131.1:0-8294 GCA_964640375.1 uncultured Sangeribacter sp.
TGCTGCCAATGTAATGGCCATCCGTGAAGTGGCTGACGAAGTTGTAATGATCGATATCAAAGAAGGAGTATCCGAAGGCAAGGCAATGGATATGATGCAGACAGCCAACCTTCTTGATATGAACACCCGTATCTCCGGAGTAACCAACGACTATGCAGCTACCGCCAACAGCGATGTTGTTGTTATCACTTCCGGTATTCCCCGTAAACCGGGCATGACTCGCGAGGAGCTCATCGGAGTTAATGCAGGAATCGTAAAGCAAGTAACAGAAAGCGTTCTTGCACACAGCCCCAACGCAGTGATCGTTTGCGTTTCTAACCCGATGGATACTATGACCTATCTCATCCACAAGGTATCAGGTCTTCCCAAGAACCGCATCATCGGTATGGGTGGTGCGCTCGACAGCAGCCGTTTCAAATATTATCTCAGCAAGGCTCTTAAAGCTAATCCTAATGAGATTGAAGGTTTCGTGATTGGCGGTCATGGCGACACTACTATGATTCCTATGAAACGTTTCGCTACTCTACGTGGTATTCCAGTAACCAACTTCCTTTCTGCAGAAGAACTTGACAAGGTAGCAGCCGACACAATGGTTGGTGGAGCAACTTTGACAAAACTTCTTGGCACATCTGCATGGTATGCTCCCGGCGCGGCTACAGCAGAAGTTGTTGAAGCTGTGATCCACGATCAGGATGCAATCATTCCTTGCTCTGCTCTTCTCGACGGTGAATATGGCGAGAAAGATCTTTGCATCGGAGTTCCTTGCGTTCTTGGAAAGGGTGGAATCAAAAAGATTCTCGAACTCGATCTTAATGAAGAAGAGAAAGAACTCTTCAAGAAGAGCGCTGAGGCTGTTCATAAAACAAATGCAGCTCTCCCCTGCTAATTATTCTAAAAGTCATATTATGAAAAGAGCGACTCTTATGAGCCGCTCTTTATATTTCTATAAATTCTTGGTTTCAATATCTCCCTTTAACTAAGGAAATATATGACTACAAGAGAAATAATTCCAAGCACACCGAAAAGAAATGCGAACTTATCAAGCATCCTGGATGCGGCTTGGCTCATCTTATAAAGATAAATTGCAGCTAAATGTGAAAAGGCCATCATGAAAAAGAAGAATACATCGGTTAGTTCCCACCATTCTTTCTTAATTCCCGGAATAACCATCGACAATATGATTATACCGAATATCAATATCAATGCGAGCCATGCCACAATCTTTGACTTCAATAATCCATTCTGTTGCATAAAGCGTCAATATAAGAATATAAAGTTTACTATTTTTGATTATCAGCTTTTATAATCTATCGGTACAGCTTAAAGCTATAAATTTTCCCACTATCAGAAAGAACAAGGCCGGCATAAAAACCAGGCACAAGAGCCGAGAGGTCGATATTTACTACCGGGGTTTCCTTAAAATAGCGTTCTGTGCCTAACATTCCGTTTAGACTATACACTTTCATCAAGCTGATGGATTCAGGGAAAGAGATCTCAAAATGACCTCCTCCCAAAGATTTTACCACAGGCTTTGTGGGGCTTAGCATCTCTTCAAGCATCATGTCGCGTGCTTTGCTCTCCCGCCTAACTGTCTCCAGAAAATCTTCATAGAATGAAAAAGGTATCTCTTCATTTTTATCCTCAAGAAGATCGTCGAGGGTTATTTCCCGATAATCATCAGGATTAAATAAAACGAACTCCACGGCCGTAGGCATGACAATCCAGCCATTTCTACGGTCGATTGTTTCTATTTTCTCCTTTCTTTCCTCGGAGAGATTGTTAAATTCCGTGGTGCTATAAGGACTTTTAATCGTTTTATCCAAGTATGATGGTAAGTTTTGCCAGGCATACAATGCAGAAGTTGGGATTCGACTGTCATATCTTATAAGCTCTATTTCTCTGGCATATTGTTTCAAAAGATTATTCTCCTCCTCTCCTAATTTCTCTCTACTGAATCCATTGTCGCGACTAAAAGCAAGCACAGGATAAGCCTTATTTTCTGCAGAAATTATTACAAACCCTCCCTTAGTAGAGTTATAAATATAAAAAGGATTAAACAATCTGTCGGTGGTGAGCTGACGACCATTCCAAACCAGTTTTGGAGGAGCTGTGACTTCACCATAAAGAGTGTTAAAGAAAGACTGCGCAATCTTCATGGCCTCTTTTTGAGATACGGTTTCTCCCTTTATGTCACCACATATTATTGTAAGCAATATAAAGAAACTGATATATATTTTATGGGCTATTTTCATAATAGATTCCTATTAATCAATTGTAAGTAGTTCATTATATAAACGCAATTAATACAATCATCGTATGCAGCCATCAATAATGTATCTTTTTACAAAATAGTTGGCGATGAGAAATACATTCAATATTTTATTCCAACATTTTTCAGGAGGGAAATGTTAGAAAATATTTCTTTGGTTGATCCGTCGGCTACGACAACTCCGTCAGAGAGTATTACTGTTCTTTCACATAGCTCTTCAGCCATTTCAAGATCATGTGTAGCTAATATTATAGTATGATGAAAGCTTTTAAGAAGGTTTATAAGTGCTCGGCGTGCTTTTGCATCAAGATTTGCAGAAGGTTCGTCAAGAAGAAGAATGTCCGGTTCCATAGATAGGACCGCAGCAATGGCTGCACTACGTCGTTGACCGCCTGATAATTGATATGAAGCTTTTTGTGCGCAGTCTTTTAGACCTACTGCCTCCAAAGCTTTTTTCACTCTTCTATCCACCTCCTCTTCAGGTAAGTTCATGTTTCTTGGTCCGAATGCCACATCGTCATAGATTGTAGGCATAAAAAGCATATCATCCGGGTCTTGAAACACAAAACCTACACTCCTACGGATGGTTTCAGCTGTTTTTTTTGCCACTGGCACATCTCCAACATTTACTTCTCCCTCTGAAGGAAAGAGCAAAGCATCTGTAATCAGCAAAAGTGTGGATTTTCCAGAGCCATTGAGCCCGAGTAATGCCACTCTTTCCCCATGCGTAACCTTAAAGTTTACCCCTTTTAAAGCCTCTGTGCCATCTTCATATCGAAAATGAACGTTGGTGTATTTTACAAAATGATGACTCATCTCGTTATTATTTGTGTGATAATTCTTGAAAAATCTACAAATCTTAGCAATGCTATCATGGCCGTCCAGGAAAAAAACCAAAGAAAGCTTTTCGATGACCATCCGGTTGTAGTGCCCAGAGGAAGCGTTCCCGAAAATCCCCGTGCCTTCATGGCTCTATGAATATTGGTTGCTCTTCTAACACTTTTAATTAAAAGTTGTCCGATAAACCGTCCCCACATCTTAAAAGGATATGTTTTCTTTCCATACCCTCTTGCTGTTATGGCACGTTGAATTGTCAAAGCCTCTTCAATGATAACGAAAAGATAGCGATAACTTAGTATCATCTGTGTGCACAACACCGACGGAAAACCCATTCTTCTCATCATATTGAACATGTCAAGAAAACCTGTTGTTCGGACCATCAAGATTACCGCCTGAAATGACAAGAGTCCTCGTAGAATAATGGAAGTGAATGTTACCCATCCCCTACTAATAGCCACAGAACCAACATTTATAACCGTAGTTTTATCCAATATAGGATTAAATAGGGCTATTAAGATTAAAAGCGGCAAAATCCATAACGACTTTAAAAATACTCTTCCATACCCTCCAACTAATATTTCGGAAGCAACGATGGGATATGCAGCCAACCATATTATCCGCTGGGGACTATCAACCGGAATACTTAAAACAGCAATCAGATAGATCAACGTTACCAATAATATTGCCGGAGAAGATTCGGTTCCTCCCCGGCCTTTATCAATTTGGCTAATTGTTCTATATGCCTTTTCCAGTTTTTCCAAGAATCTAAAATTTACTTTTTTACCACTACGGTTTTCTTTCTTCTAAAAATCAAGGCGCATACAGCCCATAACATTACCATTACAATTACGCCTCCTATGACTCCGGCAAATGTTGAATCATAATCAGGAAGAAAAGCAGTCGATGGTATGTTGGCAGCCCCTATCTCTGTATGTCCGGTTATTTTGGCTATTGACCATTCCAGACCATCGGGTGCGGATGAAGCCAACCAAGTGAAACTGATTGCCAGAATCAATGCTAATCCACCCAATACACTCAACACTATCTTTGTTTTTTTAGAGATTCCGCTTTTTCCAGTTAAGGACAATTGTCGGGCATAAAGCATATCTGGTTTATATGATGCAACAAACGATAATACTATCGCTGTGGCAACACCTTCCAGAGCTCCTATCGCCAGATGGATCATGGTCATTAATCCTAAGAATTCTTCGGCGGGGAGAGCTGTCACACCCGACAACTCTGTTTCTATGGTAACAAGTATAGCTCCTAATTCAAGTCCTACTACAGATGCTATAATAGCTCCTAAAGAAATGCGGAATATGTTTTTTCCATTTCCAGCTATAGGTTTATATACAAGAGGAGCAGCCACTAAACAGCTCATGGCCGCCATGTTTATTATGTTGCATCCAAGCGCCATTAATCCGCCGTCGGCAAAAATAAGACATTGAATTATAAGCACAGAACATAGAGCAGCTAACAATATACCTCCAATGATGTGGCCGCTTGAACCGGTGCCTGGAATAGCAAAATTGATCATTTGGGCGGCAAAAACGAAGGCACCCAAAACTCCCATGAGCGGAACAATATCTTCTCTCTGAATCTTTTTTATTTTAGCTGATGAAACAGCTATAAGCGCCACTGCCACTGCTCCGGCTACTGCTGCCACCGGAGGCGAGACAAGCGCATCGGCCATGTGCATATATTTTCAAATTTTAATGAAACATTATTCTCTCTGCGCCTGCGTTGGAGGGCGTCTTCAAATATTTTAACAATTATTTTTCTTCCATTGTTTAGAAAGATTATAAATAATGGTAAGAATATTGGTAAAAAAAGCCTTCGCCTTCTTACCAATACTCTCTTTAACCTCAGCTTAAATATACGGAAGTTAAATTAATAGGATAAATTTAGATTCAGAGAAAATGATCTATTGCTATAGGATGGGATTAAGGAAATCTCTTTATAATTAGAAGTGTTTGTGTTCCACTTGAACAATTTACGATATAGCGGTAGCATCCAATAACCAATCTGCGCTGATAAAATTCCAATTCCCGCTCCAGCCAGAACATCGTTTAACCAATGACGTCCATTATATAACCTAAGAAAAGCTACGCCTGTCGCCACAGCATAGGATGCCAAACCAATTTTCCAACCATATTCTATTCTCATGAGTTCGGCACCGGTAAATACGGTTGCTGAGTGACCTGAAGGAAAAGAATTGCGTGCATTAGAATCAGGTCTTTTCTCACGAAAAGAATACTTCCCGATATTAACTACTGCAGACATAACAATATATGCCGATGCTTCAATGGCTATGCGCTCTTTAAATGAATATGAACAAGGAACAGAAATCAGCCCTAATGTTGGATAAGTAATAGCAGGAAGATATTGTAAATAATCGTCTATATGTAGATATTTAGTATTTCTCAAATTATCCATGTTATCGGCTATCGAATGATTCATTCTTATAAAGCCGTGATGATATACGCCAAATACACCAATGGCAATAAGAGAAGTGGGGACTATTAACTTATAAGCTTTAAAATTAGTGGGAAGTTTTGACTCCCGGTGCAATGACTGCTTATTCCACTTATCAGTCATTGCACCCTCAGAGTCATTATTTTCTAAATTAACTTCTGTTTCATAAACTATTCTTTCTTTAATGTAAATGCTATCTTTATCATACGATTCCGCCCTTAACGATACAGACATCACTTGCAATAATAATAAAAACAGAAGTAGATGTTTCATAATGTTATTTTTTTAAAAGCAATACCCAAGAGACACTTTTAAATTTCCGGTATTCCATTTATCCCCCTCGAATGAATATGCGGGAATAAAATCTGTTCCATACTGCACTCCGAGATATATAACGCTATATTGAAAGCTCAGGCCTACATGCCATCCCATCTGGAAACGATTCCAGGTATCGTCGCCCATGTCATCCTTATTAAAGTAGCTATACCAATCGCCATCACTATAATCGCCATACTTATTTTCACTTTCTTCCTTACCTTGGGTTAGAAGATGAAGTTTGAAGTTTAGTCCCAGATATGGTGATATTGCGAAGCTGTCACTGATATTGATTCTATAAATATAGTTTAAAGGAACTTGAAGATTGAAATCTCGCATCTTTATTGACCAGTTATCATCATATTTCTTTCCATCGTAGGGGGTTCCAAGATTGAAATTCACATTTGCTCCTAACTCGATAGCCATCGGTAAAGTTCTACCTAAATTGAAAGCATGAATGTATTCAATGCCGAAACCGTTTAGAGAGAAATTCTCATCTTTGTCTCCCCAATTGTTATGGTAACCGGTATTGTTATACGTCACTCCAATACGATTGGATGATACTGTTTTGACGTCATACTCCGCTGCTCTTTGAGCTTTTGACATTCCTGTGAACATCAAAACCATTGCCGCAAGTGCTAAAAGTTTTTTCATAATTAAATTGTATAGTTTATAAAGTTTATGTTGAATATCTGAGGTATATATTGAAGAAGTTGAAATTAGATTTTCAATCAGTTAAACTTGTCAACGAGACCAGTTGAAAGTTTTTTTACGTTTCAAAAAGACATACTTCTTTTTCCCTTTATTTGCGAGGCAAACAAGGCTTATATGATATTCATTAGAATATCAATAGAAAATCTTAAAGGACTGAGTTAATGGGTGGTTTCGTTATAAACCAAAGTTCATTCTCCAGACATTATAGACGCCATCCTTTGAACCACGTTGTGAAATGAAGAATATGCTATCACCGTTAGGCGACCAAATGCCGGAAAGATCGTTCCCGGGGTGATATGTGAGTTGAGTGAACTGAGAGCCATCCGTCTTTACTACGAAAAGATCGGTATTTAAATTTTTCCCTTTCTCGTCCATTGAAACACCGGTAACCAACAACCATTGTTTGTTAGGGGAAAGGCGTGGGGTGGTAAAGCTTCTTCCGGGTTGCGAAAGTATAATTTCTTCAACGCCAGTTTTAAGGTTTACACGCCAAATTTCACTCTCATGCTTATCGGTATATCTGGCGCAATATATCACGTCATTATCTCCCGGAATAAGACAAGGGGTCATTCCGCGTGAATAATTGGAGAAGAGGTTTTTGACTCTATCGTAGCTCCATATACTGTAGTTTCCTGCTCCCTCTCCACGATGAAAGAAGATTGTGTTATTATCCTTTGAGATTTGACCTGCAAAGTCATTTTCAATTCCGGTGCTGATTTGCTTCACAACGTTTCCCTGATCAGCCTCAATTAGATAAATTCCGAAATGACCAGAGCGAAATTCTGTAAAACATAATGTTTTGCCATCGGGACTCCAATTAAAATCTGTAACATTTGTTCGGAATGTTCTTTGTGTGGATGCACCACCCCGAGTAGCGTCCTTTACCATTACATTTGAAGTTCCGTTCTTCCAGTTTAGATAAGCCAACTTTTTACCGTCGGGAGATAATGCAATTCTCGGATTGACCCACCAGTCAATTCTTGAAAGATTTGTTATGCCGAATATACCTTTGACTTTATCAACGAGATGTTCAGAGTTGACACAATCGGCGTCATCTGTGATACGCTCAAATTTAACACCTCCCTCTTCGGGCACATCAACGACAGAATAATCTAATTTTACCCGCTTAGCATCAATCGTTCCATGACAAAACAGCATCGTCAGGGCAAATACAATTATTGATTTCTTCATAAATAATGAGAGAAACAAATTTATTCCAACACACTTTGATGAAAGGTTTACTGTGTGTTGAGAGGATCCCATCTCGTGGAAGGTTATAAAAAGAAATTGCGTGGGACCCATACCGTTAGCCCGTTCCACAAGTGGAGGCTCTGGTATTGCCCATCTCAGTAGAACGGACAACGTGCAGAAGCCTCACGCAGAATATGTTATACTCCGCAGGCCTACGCTCACGCGCATGCAGCAGATCAATATATACATATCCACAAGACATCTACCGTTGCCTCATTCCCGACTGAGATTTGAAATTTACCAGATTTCCACTTGTCAGGAAAGAGCGTCGATAAACGCATTTTCCAAAAATAAAATGCACACCCTCCCGCTTACCCCCTTCGAGGCTTCTGCGTTTTGGGATGCTTTTGCAAAATTAAGAATATAATTTTAATCTGCAAAATAATTAGAATTAATTTCTTTAAGAGGGCGTTTATAACAAAGAGATAGG
>CAZXGU010000132.1:0-8061 GCA_964640375.1 uncultured Sangeribacter sp.
TGATTTCTTCATGAGCCACTTTGAGGGCTTCGAGGAGTTCGGCTTCCGACACCTCATTCATTTCGCCCTCGACCATCATGATGTTGTCGTAGGTGGCGCCGACCATCAGCTCGATGTCGGCACGCTCCATCTGCTCGAAAGTGGGGTTGATCACCCATTCTCCGTCCACACGAGCCACTCTCACTTCAGAGATGGGGCCGTTGAACGGAACGTCGCTGCACATCAGGGCAGCCGAAGCGGCTATACCGGCCAATGCGTCGGGAGCCTCATTTTCATCGGCTGAATACATTGTGACGTTGACAAAAGTTTCGGCGTGATAGTTATCCGGGAAAAGGGGGCGGAGCACACGGTCAACAAGACGAGATGTGAGAATCTCATAATCGCTTGCGCGACCTTCGCGTTTGAGGAAACCGCCGGGATAACGACCAATAGAGGAATATTTCTCTTTGTATTCCACAGTGAGGGGCATGAAGTCAACACCCTCTCCGGCCTCTTTGGCCGAGCAAACGGTGGCGAGCAGCATGGTGTTGCCCATGCGCACTTCCACCGCACCATCCGCCTGCTTGGCTAATTTGCCGGTCTCGATTGTGATCTCGCGACCATCGGGCAGAGCGATGGTTTTCTTAATAGCTTTAAACATAAAATTCTTTATTGTTTTTCTTCGCGAAAATGTTTCTTAAAATGCCCTGATGGGCTATCTTTGTAAATTCCTACAAAATTAACAAATTAAATCGGGTTTAGCAAATTTTTACTATCTTTGCATTTTAAATGAATAGAAAAAATGAAAACCCGGAATAATTTTTTGAATATAATGATGGTGGGAGCTTTCGGTGCTCTCTCTCTTTGCTCGTTGACCCAATGCAAGAATGATGAGTTTAAAATCACAGGAAATATAGAGGGCGGGGCAGATAAGTCGGTGGTTTTGGAGAAGCCTGATTTCCATGGTCGCTGGATGGCTATAGATTCTACGCGTGTGGGCTCGGATGGAAAGTTCAGCATCTCTTATGCACCACCATCGGCGCCAGAGGTTTACCGTTTGGCTATGGGCGACCGTTATATCTATCTCCCCGTTGATTCCACGGAAACGCTCACCGTCACTTCCAAGGCTTCAAATTTCGGCACTGATTTCAGTGTTTCCGGTTCGCTGCAAGCCGAGAAGATGGCGGAGTTTGAAAAGGAGCTTTTGGCTCTTGATTTTGATAATGCGGAAAAGCGAGAGGCGTTTAAGCGTGATGTTTATTCCAAATATCTGAAGGATGCCCAAGGGGGAATCATCAGTTATTATGTGCTTACGAAGGTGGTTGGCGACAAGCCTCTTTATGACATCCAGGATGAAAAAGATGCAAAATATTATGCTGCTGTTGCCACCGCTTTTGAGCAATTCCGGCCTAACGACCCTCATGCCGAGATGTTGCGAAAGGCTTCTATTGATGCGATGAAACGAAAAAACTCTGCTGCCGGCAAGCGTCGGGTGGTAGAGGCAGAAGAGATTAAATTAATAGATATCACTCTGCCAGATGAAAACGAGAAGGATGTGAAATTATCCGAAACAGTTGGCAAGGGACGTCGAGGCGTTATGATAGTCTCGATGATGAATGAGAAGGAATCTCCGGCTATCAATAAAGCACTTTCCGATCTTTACAACAGTCGTCAGGCAACATTCTATATGGTCTCGCTTGATGGCGACAGATATGCCTGGCGCGACGCGGCCAAGAATCTTCCGTGGGTAACAGTCTATGATGCTGAGGGGAGAAATTCCAATATCCTGACAAAATATAATATCAGCGAGTTGCCGGCATTCTTCATTTTTGATGGAGAAGGAAATCTTGTGGACCGTGCTTTCTCACTTGAAGAACTAAAGGAGAAGATTTGATTATGGATTGGAAAGATATTTTGTCTCAGATGAAGGAGACTCTTCCTGAGGGTGAGAAAGAGCCGGAAATTGAACAAGCTGTCTGCGAAAAATCGAAGCCGGCGAAGAGAGAGAAACTGAGCGTCGCTATGGAGAGAAAGGGGAGAGGGGGAAAGACGGCTACTATCGTTTATGGTTTCACCGGCACGGATGATGAGGTGGCGGAGGTGGCGACCAAGCTGAAGCAACGTCTCGGCACCGGAGGCTCTTCGCGCGGAGGAGAGATATTGCTTCAGGGCGATGTGCGAGAAAAAGTGAAACCGCTGCTTAGGGAAATGGGTTTTAAGATCTAAGACCCCGTTTCATAAATTTTTATGTAACGGGGCTAAATATCCGAAGAGAAATATAAGACACTATGCTTGAATTGCAGAGGGCATCTGCCGGGTCGGGAAAGACTTTTACACTTGCCAAGAAATTTATATGGTATTATATCACTATACCTGATGAAGCCGGGAATCGACGTTTACGCACTCCGGCCGAACTGACAGATTCGTTGAGCCATATTCTCGCTGTGACTTTTACCAATAAGGCCACCAATGAGATGCAGCAGCGAATCGTGGAGAAACTTTATGCGCTTGGGTATCCTCCCGAATCGGGGAAGAAGCCTGACTATATGCAGGAGTTTTTGAAAGAATTGAACGCCATGTCGGATGAGGAGGTGACAGAGCAGGAGATAAGCGATACTTGTCGGCGCGCCGTCGGATTATTGCTTAATAATTATTCCGATTTTCAGGTTTCGACAATCGACTCTTTCTTTCAGCAAGTGCTCCGCACTTTCGCCTACGAATCTGACCTGAGCGATTCCTACCGCATAGAACTCGACACGGATTATCTCTCGGCTATGGCAATTGATGCCCTTTTGGAGGATATAAATTCCGGACGTGATGAGTCGGGTGCGGATTTCTGGATTGGGGAACTTATGAGTCGCGCAAAAAACGATGGGAAGAAATGGAATATCTTCGCCAAGAGTGGCGCCGGAGATAATCCTTACGCATTGCTCACGGAATCGGTGAAGCGATTGGAAAATGAGGAATTCAAAGAGATAAGACGTCATTTGGACAATTATTTTGATTCCGAACCTGATCTGCCGGGTCTATATATTGATATGCAGAACAAATATGAGACACCGGTGAGAAATGCACACAAAGCTCTTCTGAGAGAAGCTGCAAAGGCGAGAAGACTCCTTAACTCCATCGAGAGTTCGCTCGATTCTAAAGATGTAAAACTATTTGCACGCAGAATCGAGACAGTTGCCGGTAGCAAGGCTTTTGATTTGCCCACTAATTCAAAAAAAGAGAAGATTGAAAGTCTTGAGCAGAATTTCCCTTCGACCTATCACACTCGAAAAAAGAAAGGCGACACCTCGAGTTATCAACAGATGGAGGATGTTGATGCTGAAATGGCAGAGGCCTACAACAAATGGTCGTCGGGGCTCAGAGGAGCGGAATTCAGCCATTGGCGCCTGTATAGAGAGAATCTGCCGTTTATGGGTTTGCTTCAAGCCATTCGGGAGAAACGCGATGAATATCTTCGAGAGAATAATGCCATCGAATTAGGGGAAACCAACGCCATGCTTCACGACATTATCGGAGAGGATGATGCTCCTTTCATATATGAGAGGATTGGGACACGACTCAACCACTTTCTGATTGATGAATTTCAGGACACTTCCAAGATGCAATGGCGCAATATGAGTCCGTTGCTGCATGAGAGCGTGGGTCGCGGCAATGAAAATCTTATAATCGGCGATGCAAAACAGAGTATTTATCGATTCCGAAATGCTGATTCTTCTTTGATTTCGAAGAAAGTTCCCGCAGAATTCGGATTTCGTGGAGGAGAGGCGGTCGCCGGGTCGGCTCAGAACACCAATTGGCGAAGCGATCTAAGGATAGTGCAATTTAACAACTCCTTCTTTGATTTCTTATCAAAAGAGTTGAACCGCACTGTTGGAGCCGAATTTTCCACGGGACGAAGGGATTTCGTGGCGGATTATCGAAATGTGGTTCAACATCCTCATCACAAAGAGGAGAGAGGGTATGTGGAAGTGAGGTGTTCGGGCGACAATGGTCTTCCTTGGAATGAGTATGTGCTTAATGCCATTCCTCAGATAATAGAGGATGCCTTGCAGCGCGGATTCCGTATGCGCGACATAGCAGTGTTGGTTGACCGAAATTCTGAGGGAGAGGATGTTATTGCCACCCTTACGGAATATAATGCTCAATTGCCCGCAGAGAGTCGGCGTCTTGAATTTGTAAGCGAGCAGTCATTGAAACTTTCCTCCTCTGCAGCGGTTGCATTAGTGGAGTCGGTTCTTGAAACTATCAGTAAGGGTGCCGATCCGGAGGTAAGGAGCGGCGACGACCGGGCACGTCGTGGGGTGGCCGATTGGTCGGAAGTGGCATGTAACTTCAAATTCTTTGCGATGCGTCATCCGGAGCTCTCCACTCCTGATTGCCTGGCAAGTTTTTTTGCCGAGGGTGGAGACAATAATGCCATAGGGGAGATGTTGAAGAAAATGCAGGCTGTTACCCTTCCGGCTCTTGTGGAATCGATAATAGCGGAGTTCATTCCAAAAGATATACGTCGCACAGATGCCGTGTTTTTAGCAGCTTTCCAAGATATAGTTCTCGAATATTGCGAAAGCCGTCCCTCGGATATAGCTTCTTTTCTCCGTTGGTGGGCCGATAAGAAGGGGTCGGCCTCGATCTCTTCGCCCGAGGACATGGATGCAATAACAGTTATGACTGTGCATAAATCAAAAGGGCTTGAGTTCCCGATAGTGATTGTGCCATTTGCAAACGCCACCTTTAAAGATGGGTCTTCAAAAAAGGAATGGCGCTGGGTCGTCCCAGAGGTTATATCTACAGAAAAAGGTGAACTGCCGCCTTATCTGCCCATTGCAACATCTTCGCTTGTGGAGGGAACATCGCATGAACATCTTTTGAATGAATATTACGATCTTCGGAAAATGGATAGTCTGAATTCCATTTATGTGGCCTTTACTCGTGCGGCCTCCGAACTTTACATTTTCTCAAAACCCTCCGGAAAGACGGAGGATCCTGTAGGGATGTCGGGCTTACTCAAAAGATTTTTTAGTGGTGTCAGAGACTCTTCTGCAAAAGAGCCCATAATAGAGATGATGGATTTGGATGCGGTGGAGGAAGATGAATCATTGGGGTTCACATACGGGAAAAAATATGAGGAACGGGAAAGTAAGCCTAAAGAGGGAGAGGAGCATATAATAAGAGATTATAGCGTTCGCCCCACTCCTGATTTCTTGATGTATCGCATGGAAGAGCTGCCTGAAGTGGAGATGGACGGCGATGAACCTGAATTGTCGGATGAGACAGACCCTCGTTCGGAAGGAAACATTTTGCATGAGATAATGCAGGAGGTGGAGCGGCAGGAGGATATTCCTCGCGCAGTTAGAAGGATGGCGATAAGAGGAGTGATAACTTCGACGGAGGCCTCTAAGTTGGGGGCTTTTCTCACTCTCGTTACTTCTCGCCCGGAAGTGAAGGGATGGTTTGAAGAGGGGTGGCGAGTGGTCAATGAGCGTCCGCTCCTAAGAGCTGGCAAGATAATGAAACGTCCCGACCGTGTGATGATTTCTCCGGAGGGTGATGCTGTGGTGGTTGACTATAAGTTTGGAGAATCAATGTCAACGCATAGGAAGTATGCCTCTCAGGTGTATGATTATGTTGAAACCTTGAAAGACACGGGTCGTTTCCGAAGCGTGAGGGGGTATCTATGGTATGTTAAAATGGGCAAACTTGAACTTGTGGCCCAATGAAATTTGAAATGTCAACAGCGAAAAAAGAGTTCTATTTTTTGCAAAAAAGATTTTAAAGGGTTAATTTTGTGAAATAAATCAATATAACAAAGAAATTGGATACAGATCCTTTACCGGCATCGCCGTTACTGACATTATTACTCGCAGCTGCCGCAAAGGCAGGGCCGGCCATAAGTTTTCATGCTCCCGTCTCCATGTCGTGGTTTGCATGGTCGGTGCTCATAGCAATTGTTGTTTGCTGTCTTCTCGTTTCTGCTTTTGTTTCGGGAAGTGAAATAGCGTTTTTCGGACTCACTCCACAGGAGCTTGACGACCTTGAAGAATCAGATACACAGACCGATAAAAAGGTGCTTCGACTTCTTTCAAACAGTGAGAAGCTTTTGGCAACCATCCTTATCTCCAATAACTTGGTCAATATAACGATGGTTGTTCTTCTTACCTTTGCCATAGGGCAGACGGTGGCTTTTCACAGCGAGGTAGTCAATTTTTTGGTGCAAACCGTGTTCATGACCTTTCTCCTTCTGCTTTGCGGAGAGATATTCCCCAAACTTGTGGCAAGGGGACGCACATTATGGTGGGTTCGCATGGCAGTGCCCGGAGTGGCTTTCCTCAATGCCCTTTTTTCGCCTCTTTCGCGTTTGATGGTGAAGAGCTCCTTTATCGTGAAGAGGGTTGTAAGCAAGAAAGAGGAGAATATATCACCCGATGAACTCGGCACTGCCCTTGAGATTTCCGATGTGAAAGACTCCAAGGAGAAGGAGATGCTTGAAGGTATTCTTACCTTCGGAGAGAAAGAGGCACGGGAGATAATGATTTCCCGAGTGGATGTGACCGCTATAGAATTGCACGATTCATGGGATAAAGCCATAAAAGTGATTCTCGATTCCGGCTATTCCCGTATCCCGGTTTATGACACGTCGCAGGATAGTATCTCCGGAATACTGTATAGCAAGGATTTGCTGCCCTACATAGGGAAGGTTGATGATTCCTTTAAGTGGCAGAAACTTATAAGGGAAGCCTATTTTGTGCCTGAATCAAGGATGATCGACGATTTGCTCGAAGATTTCCGCAAACGCAAGATACATATTGCCATCGTGATCGATGAATATGGCGGCACGCAAGGGATAGTTACTCTCGAAGATATCATAGAGCAGATTGTTGGTGATATCGATGATGAGTATGATGAGGTTGCCTCTATGTATAAAAAGATTAGCCCGGATTCATATTATTTCGACGGCAAGATAATGCTTTCAGATTTTTGTGACGTTCTGGGTATCGATGAGGAGGAATTGGGCGACACCGGGGATGCTGAAACTCTTGCCGGATTGCTTCTGAATATAAAGGGAGATTTCCCGGCCCCTAAAGAGGTTATTGAAAAGTATGGGCTGAAATTTCTTATCCTGAAGATGGAAAAACATCGGATTGTGAAAGTGAAAGTCACTATCCTTCCTAAAGAGAATGAGGGAGATAAGGATAAAAAAGAAGAGAAGGAGGAATCCAAGGAGAAAGAGGATAAAAAAGCTGACAGCACCCAAGCAAAATAATAGAGAAACAACAGGATATGGAAACAGAGTTTATATATTGGCGTCATCCTTCCATTCCGGGAATAAAGATCGAGGAGATTTGCGGAGGAGAGGATAAGAGCGGCAAGCTATGGAAAGAGATGGCTTATCAGCTTTATTGTGAAAATGGCAAGGAATCGTATCGCGAAATAGGGCATTTTCATAATGGAGCGCCTTTCCTTTTTGGAGAGGAGTCGCGCATATCCATTTCCCATGCCGACCATTTCCTTGTTGTGGCCACGCTTCCTTCTACTCCGGAGGTTGATCTTTCCGAGTTTTCCCGTCGCGCTGCCATGGGAATTGATGCTGAGAGAACCGACCGCGAGCAGGTGTTGAAAATCAGGGAGCGTTTCCTTTCCGACCATGAATTGGCTTCTATTCCCGCCGATGATGTCAAGGCAAACGTGATTGCATGGACTGCGAAGGAGGCTTGTTATAAAGCGTTGTTTCAGGAGGGGCTTGACTTCCGCGAAGATATAAGGATAGAAAAGATGCCGGGCATATCTCCTGCTGTTTCTGTTTATGACAAGAAAGAATTTCCTGAAATAGTGTTTGGAAAAGCCAAATGCAAAAGGGGAGAAGAGGAGATAGAATTGACGCTCTATACTTACGAGTCAGAAGGGCATGTGGTGACTTTGGCTTATAGTCCGCAATGTGCCAAATTCGCAAAGGGGAGTTAAGGCTCCATTCCCCAAAAATTGTTAATGTAGGGGTCGGAGATGTGCCCCGGATTTGTTCTTTTCAAGAAGGAGCATAGCGCGCTATGTGACTGATTGAAAAGGACAAAGACGGGG
>CAZXGU010000133.1:0-8036 GCA_964640375.1 uncultured Sangeribacter sp.
TTGAAAATCGGCGAGTTTCCAAATAAATGGATAATGACGAGTCAAATCGCCTAAAAAATAAGCTGCAAATGTTAACGAATTAAAAGTCTAAATGAGTTCGTCGTAAAAATTGACTTCTCTTCTTAATAACGCAATAAAAAAGAAAATATTAGTTTTTTTATGGCATCATCCGCTTAGACCAGCTGTTTTCGGTAAGAGAAAAGAAACCTATCAGTATTGAAATGCCACCCTAATAATTGATAGGCAGCCCTAATAATTGAAATGCCACCCTAATAATTGATAGGCAGCCCTAATAATTGATATGCTATCCTAATAATCTATCTGTATTTTCAACTATGTAATGGGTGAGATCCGTGCCGCGGGCATCGGAAAGGAGATGAAGGATCTCGCTGATAGGGAGTTCGGATTCATCAGTTTCTGCAAGTATAAGTTCGTGAGGCGCATTGTGAACGGTCATGGCATTAAAAGCTTGCCCGAAAGAGAGATAGAATCCTTGGCGGATAAACATTTCGGCCACGGAGGGTTTGCTTCTGAATCCGTGGATAATCCATGGCTGGGTGGGTTTGATTTCTTTGTGAAGACCGATGATAATATCCTGAGCCTTGACATTATGAATCAGCAAAGGCTTTGCAGCTTTTTCAGAAATTTCAATCATTTTTTTGAACACCGTCATCTGGCGGAAAAGGGGGCCTCCTTTGGGGATATCTATGCCGGTTTCACCGATAATGGCCACTTGCGGATTGACGGCGGCCTGCTCTATTTTTGCAAAGAGCTCTTCGGGAGGCTCTTGGGTGAGGGTCCAGGGGTGGATGCCCACAGAGAAGAGCTGCTTCTCTGAATAGCCGGAGGGGAGCTCGAAGTCGCGACCGGATTCGAGCAGAAGGGAGGAGATATCAATTATGGCCTCCGGGTTGGGACTGAGGGAATGGGTGTGAATATCGAGAATCATAGTATTATTTTTTCTGCGAGCTAAAGCTCTTGCACAGAACCAAGCTGCGGTTAAATTGCTATTTTTTAGGGCACGGGGTCATAGCCGGAACCACTCCAGGGATGACAGCGGCCAATTCTTTTGATTGCCAGCCAAAGGCCTTTAATGGGTCCATGTTTGGAAATGGCTTCGATGGCATATTGGCTGCATGTGGGCTGATATCGGCAGGCAGCCGGGAAATGAGGAGAGATGGCTCCCTGGTAAAATCTGATGGCCAAAATCATTATCTTTTTCATTCCGACAATTTCTTTTCCAGACGGGTGAGCAGATTAATCATCTTCTTTTCGATAGAGGCGTAAGAAGTGTTTTCGTCTCCCAAGAAAATGAATGCCATAGTTAAGGCCCCGATATCCTCTCTTTCTTTAATAACATCGTCCAAGTGGAGGCGGTTCAGCCGGTAGGCCTCCCGTATGCGGCGCCGCAGCAGAACCCGGTCAACGGCACGGCGCCGCTTCTTCTTGGGAATGGTGATGAGCATCTGGAGTTTTCCCATCTTTTCCGGAAGCCCGGCGCGGAAAGAGGCAGCCAATTCTTCGGGTGATAACGCTTTCCACACCAACCTTATAGGGAAATCATAGATGCTTTTCCCTTCGCTGAAAAGCGAATTGACAAGGTTTTTATGGCGAAGTTTCTCCGGCTTGCGGAGGGTGAAGCGGGGTGAGGGAGTAAGAGGTATAGGCGAGGTGGGCGTTATAGGCATTATAGGCGATATAGGCATGGTGAGGTTTCGATTAATTTTTACTTTTATTTTTTTCCGCAATCAGCAGCTGTTATTCTTTTTTCCGCAATCAGCAGCTGCTATTCTTTTTCCGCGATATTTCTGAGAGCCATCATTATATCCGACCATATTATTTCCTCCATGAGTCGATAGCCCTTCATGTTGGGATGCACGCCATCTTTAGAAAAACTCATGTTCATGCTTCTGCCATTATCGTCAAGGAGATGGGGGTGATAGTCCACAAAAAAGAGTTCATACTCTTCAGCCAATTGGCGGAGGCGGTTGTTAAGCGATTCAATTTTTTCGGGCGCATCTGTAATTTTGGGATTCCATTTGAAACCGGCAGCCGGTAAGGTGGAGGTGAGAATAACCTCTATTCCGTTGGCCTTTGCAATCTCTATCATGGAGCGGAAATTGCCTATGGTGCGCTCCTCGGAGTATGGATGTGAATTTTCGGCTATGTCGTTGGTGGCGCCGTTAAGAACTATAATTTTGGGGTGAAGATTTATGGCATCTTCGCGGAAACGGGAGAGGAACTGATAGGTGGTCTGTCCTGAAATACCGCGCCCTAAGAATTTATTGGCATTAAAGAAACCGGGGTCCATCGTGGCCCAGGAGTCGGTGATAGAATCTCCGAAGAAGAGCGCATTGATAGAATCGCCTGCGGCTATAACCTTCTTATTGTCGGCAGCATACCGGTCGAATTGAGCCCAATCGGTTTTCTGTTGACCCGATATTGAACCGGGGAGAAGAAAATAAAGGAGGAAGAGGAAGGGAAATATTATATTTTTTAAATTATATCTCATAACAATTTAATTTAGAATTAACACCTTATCAAGCCAACGAGAGGGAAGGAGGATAAAAAGGAGGGCACCAATTTTGTTTTTTAGTCGTACGTTAGGATTTATTATCTCTTTAAAGGCATGAGAAGCAATAAATTGACGAATCTCTTTTTTCTTCCTCTTATACAATTTATCCATATCGGATGGACAATTTGAGCCATCCTCGGTCGCTTTTCGGTTTTGATAATGCTTAGCCAATAGTTGGAGCATATTGAAATTAGCTGAGAAACGTCGATCTATAGCCGCCCGATTTAAGGCAGGGCTAATATTGCTGAGCATGGCGCACATTCTTTCGGTGACATCGAGCACAACCAGCCTGTCGGGGTTGAATACATGGAGAATACTTCCCTCTCTTTGGCGATAAAGATAGACTGGAACTTCCGCCACTGCCACGCGCGTGGCTTTCAAGGCAATACGATAAAAAAGATCAAGATCTTCATAAATCTCTCCAGGTTTCATTTTCAAGCCTTTGAGGAGACTGCGCTTGAAGAGCTTCCCCCATAAAGATGAAGCCACCTTTCTTTGGTAAAGGCTTTCTCGCACAGTTTCTTTCCCCGAAAGGAGCTTAACCTTGGCTTTGTCAATCTTGCGTTTCTCTTTATTACACCTACTTATAGCTTTTTTTTCCTCTTTATCCAGGAAAGAAATAAATCCCCCGCAGGCCATTTCGGCTTCAGTTTCCTTAAGTATCCGCAGAAGAAATTCAAGGGTATATTCAGGCCAAAGATCATCACTGTCGATAAAAGTCACCAATTCCCCTCGGGCTGCTTCAATCCCTCTATTTCTGACAGCAGCAACCCCTTGATGAGGGAGAGAGATGGGCTTAATCCTTGAATCGGTCTCGGCAAATAAAGAGATAATCTTAGGCGACATATCGGTGCTTCCGTCATCAATGATTATGAGTTCCCAATCGGTTATTGTCTGTTCAATCACCGATTGGATAGAAGCCTCCAGCCAGGAGGCACAGTTATATGTTGGCATAATAATGCTAATCATTGATTAACTCTCCATTTTCAATTCAACGGTAAAATGCAAAAATATAAAAAAACAACGAAATAAAGGTGAATATAAAGGGAGAAATGGAAATTAAGGAGAAAAAATGCTGAAATGTGGTGAAGATTTTCTAATTTTACAGTCGCAAATATAAATCAAGTGAAGAAATGAGCTTGCGTGAAAATTTAAAAAAGCATCTAAAGGGGATATTAGTTGGATTTGGGATTGTCGGCTTTATGGCTCTGCCAGCCAGCGCACTTCGTCTTGAACCGATAAAATTCGGCGACTTCTCAAATTGGGTCACCCGCAACATTAACGAATCAAAGGTTATAGGTGGCAAGACAAAAACAGTCTATGCCTTGGGTCCAACCAAGACAATCAACGGCAACACAGCCTATACCAATCAAGGAGGCTGTCCCTGGACCACAAGCAATGTCTATGCCAAGGTGTCGGGAGTGGTGAAAGGTTCCAACTCTGTTTCCCCTGCCACAATCAACGGCAACAAGGTTGCTAAGCTCGAAACAAAGATGGAGGAGGTCAAAGTGCTTGGCCTGTTAAATATGGATGTGATGGTTGCCGGCACCATCTTCTTAGGGAAGATGCACGAGCCTATCACTTCTACAAAAACACCCTTCTCCAAGATGGAAATGGGGATGCCATATACCAAACGCCCCGTGGCTCTCGTTTTTGATTATAAAGTGGATATGCCGTCAACCAACACTCGCGTGAAGGCAACCGGCTTCGGAGGGAAGAAAACTCTTCAGGGACGCGACAACGCCGAAGTATATGTGCTTCTCCAGAAACGATGGGAAGATGAAAAAGGGAATATCTATGCTCACCGTGTAGGAACCGGTCGCGAACGCTATTCCAAGAGTGTGCCTTGGACAAAGGGGCATCAATTGAAGATTCAATATGGCGATATAACCAAGAAACCCGGATATAAGTCCTACATGGGGCTGCTCGATGGAGCTAAGGCCTATTATGCCAAGAATTCAAAGGGGAAGATGGTGCCTGTGCATGAAGTGGGATGGGCAGCTCCCAACGAAACTCCTACTCATGTTCTTGTAATGGCCAGCTCCTCTTGCGGCGAGCCTTTCATCGGAACAGAAGGATTGGCGCTCTATATAGATAATGTGGCCTTCGGCTTTTAATAATCTTCTTGAGAATCCCCGATTTTCTTAAGAATCCCGATTTTCTTGATTATCCCGGGGATCCCGATTTTCTCGATAAAAAATTATAAAAATGAAAATAGCATTGATAGGATATGGCAAAATGGGCCATTTCATTGAGAATATAGCAAAATCGCGCGGACATGAAATAGTGAGCGTGGTTGATCTGCATAACCCTGAGGAATTCGACTCCGACAATTTCCGTAGCGCCGACGTGGCGATAGAATTCACGGTTCCCACAAGTGCGGAGGGAAACGTGCTTAAATGTTTCCAAGCCGGTGTTCCCGTTGTTTGCGGCACAACAGCCTGGACCGACCGTCTTCCCGCCATGAAAGAGATATGCGACGATGGAAAAGGGACGCTCCTTTGGTCGTCGAATTTCTCTGTGGGTGTGAATATTTTCAAGGCAGTGAACCGCTATCTCACTCGCTTGATGAACGCCTTTCCGCAATACACCCCTCACCTTGTGGAGACACATCATATTCATAAGCTCGATCACCCTTCGGGCACAGCCGTCACTCTTGCCGAGGAACTGATAGAGGAGAGCAACCGCATCAATTCCTGGGCAGAACCAGAGGAAGGGAAGACACTTGCTGAGGATACTCTTGAAATTGACCATATCCGCAGTGGAGAAGTGCCCGGCATTCACACCATCGTGTGGGATTCGGAGCAAGACAGCATCTCCATCACTCATTCTGCAAAGACTCGCGAAGGCTTTGCCATGGGGGCGGTTTTGGCAGCTGAGTGGCTGGCCGATAAGAAAGGTTATCACACCATCGATGAGATGTTTGCCGACCTGATAAAGGCATAATCATCAATGCAAAATGAAAAGATATAAAGGATGGAAACACCTGATAATAAACCAATAACTCCAACTCCTAATCCGCTAACGGAAGAAAAGAAGGAGGAACAACACCGCCGGCTCGGTTTTTGGGAACGATTGAAGCGGGTTAAAACCACTCGCTGGATTCGTTTCGGATTCGTTTCGGCAGTCTATATTTTCTGGGTTATCCTTATGGGCAATCCGTGGCTTCTATTCGGCTGGCTTCTCTTGGCGGATATCTATATCACCGACTTCGCCGATTGGGGATGGTGGAAAAGAAGGAAAGGCTTCGGACGCACGGTCATGGCCTGGGTCGATGCCATTGTCTATGCCTTGGTGCTGATATATTTCGTGTTTGCCTTTATTGGGCAGCAATACGAGATCCCTTCATCGAGTCTGGAGAAGACCCTTTGGGTCGGCGACCGTCTATGGGTGGATAAGGCCACATTTGGAGCGAGGGTGCCACAGACACCGCTGCATTTCCCTTTGGCTCAGCACACCATGCCCATCATCAACACCAAGAGCTATATTGAGAATCCGCAGTTGAGCTATCATCGCCTTCCCGGATTGCGTTCCATAGAGCGAGGCGACATAGTGGTGTTCAATTATCCGCAAGGCGACACCGTGGCCGTTAATATCCCCAATCCCGACTATTATCAGATAAGCTATGAGCTGAAGAAGAACGGGGTGGATAATCCTCTTGAATATATCAAAAGCAATCCTCAGATGTTCGGCGAGGTGGTGGTTAGGCCGGTGGATCGCCGCGAGAATTATGTGAAGCGCACAATAGGGTTGCCGGGTGAGCGTATAAAGATTGTCAACGATATAATCTATATCAATGGCAAAGCCATTAAGGAGCCCGAGAATGTGCAGTATAACTATATCATTCCTGTTTCGGGCAATATCTCAGAAGAGAAATGGAAAGATTTAGGAGTCCGTCTGGAAGATATAGGGAGCGGACCGGAATATAACGAACATGCGGGCTTCCGCTACTACAATGTTCCGCTCACAAAGACGATGAAAGCTGAAATAGAGAAATGGCCAGAGGTTGTGGGTCCGCTCATACGAGAAAGCGCAAGCGGATTCTATGATCTTGGCAATGTGTTCCCCCTTGGAAACACCTATGGCTGGACGCGCAATAATATGGGCGAATTTTGGATTCCACAGCGCGGTGCCACCCTGCATCTCACTCCGCAGAATTATCTCATCTACGAACGTGCCATCCGCACCTACGAGGGTAACGATCTGAAAATCACCCCCGACGGAAAGATATATATTAATGGTCAGCAGACGGAATATTACACCTTCAAGATGGACTATTACTGGATGCAGGGAGATAACCGCGACCGTTCGGCCGACAGCCGTTACTGGGGTTTTGTGCCTGAAGACCATGTTGTGGGCGAGCCGGTATTCGTGATTCTCTCTCTCGACAGCGACCGCAGTCTATTCGATGGGAAGATACGTTGGAACCGCATCTTTAAGAAACCGAATCCCGACGGCAACCTATGATTCCGTTTGCAGCCTCTGCCGCAAGATATTCCGACTGGCTCCGCGTCCTCCTCAAAGAGGATGCGGAGAAGTCGTTTCCTTCAGTAAAAGGGAAAGAGCAGGCGCGAACGCTTATCGAGGGCGGGATGACACTGAGTGTGCCCGTTGAGGGTGGCGCTTCAAGACTTAAACGCGAATGTGGGTCAGAAATCATTATTTCCGATCATGGACGCTGGCAGGATGTGCATCTCGGAGCGCTAAAGGCTCATTATGGCAAAGCGCCTTATTTCTCTCATCTTTTTCCTAAGATAGAGAGGATTTATAAAGAGAAGAGCAGTGGGCCACTCCAAGATTTCAACTTGGCTCTGCATCAATTGGCTTTGCAATGGCTCGGATTGGAGGATGGCGATAAAATGCTGATAAAAGAGATTAGAGAGGCTGACTCGGAAAAAAGAGCGATGCTCTCTCGACTTGCAGAGGAAAGCAAAAGAAATATTGATATGAACCATTCAATATTCAATTTGTTGTTCCGTTTAGGAAAAGAGAGCTTGTTTGCATTGTTATAGATGTGAACAATGGCCATAATACTCAACAGTGCATACCGTTTATATAGAAATCTACTACTTATAAAGATAAAGGGAAAGAAGGTCTAAACAACAGGATATAGAGATGGAACGAGTAAGGAAAATAATATTTATCATGATAGCAGCGGTGACGCTGTCGGCGCTCTCGATGCGTGCCGACGAAGTGCCCGATATGCCGTTGCAAGTAAAATATGTGAGAGGTTACTCGCGAATAGTGGATGAATATGGCGACACATGCCGCTACACTTTCCTCCGCGACCTCTATGTGTTCCCTCCCATGAAATTCAAAAACAAGAAGGAGGAGGATTTTTATTGGAAAACAGTGAGAGATGTTCGCAAGACCCTTCCCTACGCCAAACTTGCCTTCTCCACTCTACGCCACGATCACATTGGCTCCCGCAGACATAACCTCCCGGACATTTTCCAGAGTG
>CAZXGU010000134.1:0-7965 GCA_964640375.1 uncultured Sangeribacter sp.
GGAAAGAATATGCTCAATTATCTTCAGTCGAAAGGTATCCGTTTTGGTGCTGATATCAATGCCTACACTTATTATGATGAAACAGTCTATAACATTGACAATGTTTCCACTGCAGATCAGGCATTAATGGATAGTGTGCTTCTATGTCTTCATGACTGGAGCGGGGAGATTCTCCTTGAAGATGCCGAGATTGATGCTGAGCGTGGCGTGATTGAGGAAGAATGGCGTTCGAGAAATGATGCCAATTTCCGTATGCTCGAATCTGTTCTTCCAAAAATCTACCAAGAATATCAATATCAGCAGCCTGTGATTGGTAAAATTGATATTATACGCAATTTCCCCTATTCCGAAATACGTAATTACTATAAGAAATGGTATCGTCCCGATCAGCAGGGAATCGTGATTGTTGGTGACTTCGATGCTGATGAGATGGAGCAAAAAGTGATAAAACTCTTCTCTACCATTCCCATGCCTGAGAACGCAGCTGAGAGAACCTATCCTGAAGTATCGAACAACACAAAGCCAATCTTTGCATATTTCGATGACCCTGAGACTAAATACCCAAGAGTAGATATTTCTTTCAAAGAGGATAAGATTCCTTTCGAATATAGAAACACAGAAGTATATACCCAGCGAGATTTGGTTCAGAATCTTATTGCCACTCTTATCAACAATCGTCTGGAAGAATTTAGTCAAAAGCCAGAGTGTCATTATGCCTACGCCGGCGTAAGATTTGGCGATTTCTGGGTATCAAAGACTAAAGCAGCTTTTGATGTAACAATAATTGGTAATGTGGATGTAACGTTAACGTCGGCAGTTAACGATGCAATGGGAATTATTGCTCGTGCTTGCAAAACTGGATTTACTGATTCAGAACTCGAGAGAGCACGCAATGAGATGCTTGCCGGCTACGAGAAATATTATAACGAGCGCAATAATTCAAATTCTGAGATGTTTGGTAAAGCGCTCTACCGTCATTTCATCGACA
This sequence comes from uncultured Sangeribacter sp., assembly GCA_964640375.1. GTDB lineage: Bacteria > Bacteroidota > Bacteroidia > Bacteroidales > Muribaculaceae > Lepagella. The sequence continues at coordinate 989 of CAZXGU010000134.1, forward strand.
ACACTCCTTATCCTGGAATTGAGAATGAATACGCATACGCGCTTCAGTTCCTTCCAATGATACAGGTACAAGGTCTAAACCAGGAAGTTTCAAATTTGCTTACTTCCGAAAATCAAGTAATAGTAGTTTCTCAGCCTCGCAAGGATGGTATGGAAGTTATTGCCGAGGAGCAGTTTGTTGGAAATATTGAAAATATCCTTAATGCTCAGTATGAAGCATACGTGGATGAGGTAATAACAGATCCGATGATCTCCAAGCTTCCGAAACCTGGCAAGGTTACTTCTCAGAAGGAGGGTGAATTTGGAACTACTGAACTTATGCTTTCCAATGGAGTGAAAGTTGTGATTAAAACCACAGATTTCAAGGCCGACGAAATTTTAATGACAGCATTTTCCAATGGTGGTAAGCAAGCATATCCTGCTTCAAAAGCAACTGAGATCATGTTCTCCGAAGATGTGTTCGATGCATGTAAACTTGGAAACTTCAATAAGACAATGCTTCGCAAATATCTTGCAGGAAAGAATGTAAGCTTAAACGCAGGAATTGGAAGTGTAACTAATTATGTTGAAGGCTCTTCAAGTGTAAAAGACCTTAAATATCTTCTTGAGGCCGTTTATGCAACATTTGTTGAATTAGGTCCTGATCCTGAAGCGTTTGAGACTCAGATGCAAACAGCTCGCACAATCTTCAAGGCGAAGGAGAAAGACCCGGAATATATTTTTAGCGTCAATGCTATGAAGGCTCTCTATGGCAACAATCCGATGTTTAACCTTCCGGTGCTTGCCGACCTTGATAAGGTGAACTATCAAGCTACTCTTGATTTCTTGAAGGGCACCATGAAGAATGCTGCCGACTTTACCTTCCTCTTTGTCGGTAATATTAATGTTGAGACGCTGAAGCCTCTTCTTGAACAATATGTGGCTTCTCTTCCTTCCAATCCTAAAAAGCTCACTAAGTATGAAAAACTGACTTCCCTTCTCACTGTAAAGGGTCAGGTTAAGGAAGAATGGAAGCAACCGATGCAGGCTCCTGCAACAATGGTATATGATCAGTATTCTGACACAACTCTTCCTTATAGCATAGAGAATTATGTCAAGGTTAATATTCTTGGTTCCCTTCTTAGAAATGTCTTTGTTGAGACCCTTCGTGAAGAAGAGGGTGGAACCTACACTCCGCAAGCCTATGCTTACATGAATCCTAATTCTGGAGAATGGAGCATTGTTTATCAATTCTCTACTAATCAAGCTCAACAGGAGAAGATGATAACTCGTGCAAACGACGAGTTAATGAAACTCCTTAAAGAGGGAACTACTGCAGAAAACTTCAATAAAGTTAAGGAGGCGGCTTTGAAACAATATGAGAATCAAATCCGCACCAATGGATATTGGCTGAGCAATCTTAACTCCTATCTCCGCGGCATCAACAATATCACTGACGGAGAGAAGGCCATCTCAGGCTTAACCCTTGAAGAAATGAATAGTTTCATGAAGAATCTTTACAATGGTAAAAACCGTGTTCAGGTAATCATGGAAGGCGTTGGAGAATAAGTAAAGTCTCTCATTATGAATATAGAGCCGGCTCAATAAGGGTCGGCTCTTTTTTAAACCTTTCTTTTGGGAATAATGTTAATATGATATAAAAATTCAAATAAACTATTAATTAGAAAATAGATGAGGTTAGACGGGCGCAGATCAAGTAATAATGTAGAAGACCGAAGAGGTGTCAGCGGAGGTAAAATTGCAGGTATTGGCGGAGTTGGAGGCTTAATAATCGCAGCTTTGATTTTATGGATTTCAGGTGGCAATCCTCTTGAAGTCCTTAACCAGTCGGGGGGAATGTTGAATAATACAAGTCAGGTTCAATCGAGTCTATCCCCGGAAAAGGAGAAGCAATATGAAGAGTTTGCAAAAATTATCTTGGCAGGCACTGAGGATGTTTGGAAAGAGGAATTCAGCAAAGCGGGGCTAACTTATAGGAACCCTAAGATGGTTCTCTATACAGGATCTGTGCAATCAGCATGTGGAAACGCCACATCAGCCGTTGGACCATTCTATTGTTCGGCAGATGAAACTCTTTATATTGATCTCTCTTTCTTTGAAGAAATGGAAAAGAATATGAATGCCGGTGGAGATTTTGCTTACGCCTATGTTATCGCGCATGAAGTGGGGCATCATGTTCAGAATTTATTAGGAACTCTTGATGAAACTCATAACGCAATGCGTCGGTTGCCCGAGAAAGAAGCCAACAGGATTAGTGTCAGGACAGAGCTACAAGCCGATTATTATGCCGGTGTATGGGCCTATCACGATAACCGAAAATTTAATAGCCTTGAGCCCGGCGATATTGAAGAAGGGTTGAATGCAGCTTCTAAAATTGGAGATGACTATCTTCAGAAACAAGCTCAGGGATATGCCGTGCCTGAAACGTTCAATCACGGCACTTCAGCACAACGGGTAAGGTGGCTCAAAAAGGGCGCTTCCACTGGAAGCATGACTGGAGGCGATACTTTTTCTCCTGACTATAATTCTTTATAGTAAGCATTTTTTATAATAAGTATATTTTTTGGAAAGATAAACTATAGAATATATAAAAAAGGCGGTGACTAAAATCATCGCCTCTTTTTCTTTAACATTTTTTGTGGAACTGCGTCTTAGAACTTAATGAAGAAGGATATTAAAATCAGCGTGATAAGTGGAGGAGCGAGATATTTTACCACAAATCTAATTAAAGGATAATAACGAGCCCTGAGAGTGCCTTCATTAGTGATTTGGTTTCGGAAGAAATCTTTTCTCACCACCCAACCCATAAAGATGCACACAAGAATCGATACAATAGGAAGGAAAATATTGGTGGCAAGGTTATCCAAGAAATCAAATATAGTCAGACCGAATATTTTGAAATCACTCAGATAACCAAATGATAGAGAACAAAGAGAACTGAGAATAAACAAGGGGAGCATCACTATGAGAGTGGCTATTAAACGACTCTTCTTAAACCGATCTTGAAGCCAAGCTACGGATACTTCCGCAATGGAAATCGTAGATGTAAGAGCAGCCACAAAGAGAAGCAAGAAGAAAAGAATTGACCAAAGTTGAGTGAATTGCATCTGGGCAAAGATCTCAGGAAGGGTGACAAATACAAGAGTAGTTCCACGTAATTCGGCGTTACTAAGCCCAAAACTTGAAATTGCAGGGAAGATGATGATACCCATCAAAATCGCCACAAGGAGATCGAGCAAAGAAACTGTCATGGCTGTTTTAGTAAGCTTCGTATCTTTTGGGAAGTAGGAAGAATATGTGATAAGAATTCCCATTCCTAAGCTTAATGAGAAGAAAGCTTGACCAAGTGCGTTTATAATTACCCCTGGGGTTATTTTACTGAAATCGGGAGATAAGAAAAATTTCAAGCCCTCCGATGCTCCTGGCATAGATAATGAAACTCCGCAAAATACAAGAAGCAGGAGGAAAAGAAGTGGCATCAACACATTTGAGAGTCGCTCAATTCCTTTTTGCACTCCACAGAGAAGCACCACAATATTGACAGCTATAAGAACGTAGAGGTTGATCAATGGCGCCATGTCGGCACAAATATAGCTTTCCATTTTCTCATGGAAAGAGGCGTCCATTCCCAAATTGGGGTCAATTGCATATAGATTGCCTGTAATAGATTGCCATATATATTCAAATGTCCATCCTGCCACAACCATATAGAAGCATAGGATAAGATATGAAGCCAATACAGCCAAACCACCCGTTATCCACCATGGTGTTCGGGGTTTAAGCTCAAGGAATGCACCGACGGCATCTGATTTTGTTCCTCGTCCTAATGAAAATTCCGCCAACATTACGGGCACACCGAGAATGAGAAGACAAAGAATATAAACAAAAAGAAAGGCAGCGCCGCCGTTCGATTGTGTTTCAGCCGGAAAACGCCACACGTTTCCCAAGCCTACAGCAGACCCGACAGTGGCGGCTATTAGTCCTATCTTACTGCTGAATGTAGCCTTTGATTGTGCCATATTTCTCAAATTTTTCGGCAAAAGTACAAACATATTAGCAAATATCCTATATAGTCTAAATATATTTTGTTAATTTTGTAGCAGAATTTCGGAAAACTATGCTTTATAATTGCATAGAGCCCTTTTCAAAGAAATATTATGCAAATTAAACATTTATCTGCTATAGGGATTGGTGCGATAGCATGTGTTGCTTTTGCACAAGCTCCTAAATTAAACTTGCCTATTGTCGAGGTTCTTGGAAAACAATATTATGTTTATGAAGCCAAGAAGAATCAGACATTTTTCAATATAGCCAATGATTTCAATTGGAATCTTGAAGAGTTGATGCGTATCAACTCTAAGGTTTTGAGCCCGATGCCTAAAGGGACAAAGATTTATTATCCTTGCGTCACAGACTCTGTTTCCGTTTCTCTACCCATGGCTGTGGAAACGGCTTCTCCTGATAGTTTTATCGAGCCGGTGACCCACCTTGTGAAAAAGGGCGAAACGGTTTATAGCATCTCAATGATGTATAATATTCCTTTGGAAAAAATCTATGCTCTCAATCCTTCCAGTCGGACAGGAATCAAAGCGGGAGAATTGCTCAAGATAAAAGATTTATCTGAGAAACCCTCCGTCGAGGCTGCCAATCCTGAATTTTATACAATAAAGAGAGGCGACACTCTTTATCAGCTGGCAAAAACTTTCAAAACCACTGTGGCTGCTATCCTGTCGTTAAATCCTGGTATATCTGAAGATAATTTTAAGGCTGGAGAAATTATCAAGCTGCCGGCGATTGGAGAAGGAGTTAAGATAGAAAAAAAGATTGTGGAAGAACCCACAGTTCTGGGATTTTCAAGTTATAAGGTGGAGAAACAAGATACTTGGGATTCTATTGCTGAAAAGACGGGTGTTAGTGTAGAGGATCTAAAGAAAGCAAATGGCGGAAAGAACAATTTGAAATCTAACCAAATTATAGGTGTTCCGGAATTTGGAGTAGATTCAGTGTATCAAACTGTTGTTACAGAAGATCCTCGGGAGTTGACAATCAACGGAGTAAATGAAATATATGAAGATGTCCATGGTATAGTTTCAAAGACGGATTCATTAAAAGAGATAAAGATAGGGATTGTGATGTTTGATCCCACATCAAAGAAAGATCTTGACTTTACAAGAGGTTTTCTTACAGGAGTGAATAAATTAAAAAGCAATGATTACAAGATAAATCTGAAAGTAATCGACGGCAGATGGACACAAGAGGCCATAATCGATAGTTTGGGCAATTATAATCCCACAATGCTTTTCACTACTTATGAAAAGAACACTCCCTCTTACCTTGCAGACTATGCCTTAGTGAGTCAGGTGCCTGTGATCAATACTTTTGATTTAAAGGATGAAACATATCTTTCCAATCCCTACTTCGTGAATATCTTGACTCCTTCAAATTATTTCAATGAAGAGGTGGTTAATGAGATATATAATCGTTATCCTGGTTCTACCTTAGTAATAGTGGGAGGTGAAACAGATGCGAACGATCTATTGCTCTCCACACTTGAAAATAAATGGGAGAAAGAGCGTATTCTTCATATTTCCTCTCCTGAGAATTTGAAGAGCTTGCCGGTTAGTGCAGGAACATCGTTCGTAGTTTTTGGAAATTTATCGAAGAAAGAGGAAATCGCTGCTCTATGTTCAACAATAACTAATTTCCGGGATGAAAATATAAGCACAACGGTTGCTTTCTTAGGTCGTCCCAACTGGATTGTATATGATGAGTCAATGAAGGAAGCTTTCCAAAAAGCCGATATTATGATTCCTGCGAGGTTTTATTATGACAAAACTTCACCGGAGGCCACAAAATTTATGGCAGAATATAACGGTTTGTTTAAAATGACTCCTGCGAAATCCTTCCCTATGTATTCAACTATGGGATATGATGAAGCCTTATATTTTATCCCCTCGCTTTTATCCACAGGAGGGGATATAAATGAATTCAAGGAAAGTGTGGGAACAGTACAGTCAGACTTCGGTTTGACACGTCTTTCCAACTGGAGCGGAATGATTAATCCGATGGTTTACCTTGTAAGGTTCACACCCTATGGAACAATTGATAAAATGAAGATTAAATGAGAATTAAATCATTTTCATTGCGATCGTTGCTTACCAGATTATGTATTGTAGCAGCCATTGCAGGTTGTTCAGCTCTTGACGTTTTTTCCCAGACACATTACAAGGCAAATATTTCGGTTGGTGTGAAAGGGGGAGTTGACTTGTCAAGAGTAAACTTCACACCGAGTGTGAAACAAGGCTTCATTCTTGGAGGAAATGCAGGCGTCACATTCAGATACATAGAAGAGAATCATTTTGGATTAATAGCCGAGGTGAATTTTGAGCAAAGAGGATGGAAAGAAAACTTTGAGGAACATCCTTTCAGCTATTCGCGCACTCTGAATTATATTCAGATTCCTTTTCTTGCGCATATATATTTTGGAAGAAGAGGGAGATTTTTCTTCAATGCCGGTCCTGAGATTGGCTTTATGATAGGGGAGAGCACAAAATCTAATTTCGATTATAAAAATGTAAGTGGCATTTCCGGTTTCCCTTTGCGCAACACCTATCAATATCTTATGAATGCAGATCCTAAGGTTGACTATGGAATATCAGCCGGGTTGGGAGGGGAATTTAATATCAATAAAATCAACTCCGTCTATCTTGAGGGTCGGTTCTATTATGGATTAGGAAATGTGTTGAAATCGGGACGAACAGAGAATTGTCGCGGTTCAAATTCAATGTCTATAATGATTTCCGCCGGTTATTGGTTCAGATTAAAATAACCGAATAGAATTTACATAAGATTGTAAAAACATGGCTTCAATGCAAAAAACAGCATTGGAGCCATGTTTTTACCATGGAGCCATTTTTAATTTGTCTAAACTCTTTTAGCTACCTATAACATCCAAATCTCTTCATAAGAGATTTGGAT
>CAZXGU010000135.1:0-7915 GCA_964640375.1 uncultured Sangeribacter sp.
TAATTGTCTAAATTTTGGGTTATATACATTAGTAATTTCTATCGTCTGCCCGAAACGGATAAAACCTTACTGCCCACACGTTGGACAACGCGGAAACAGTCAAGGCCGTCAAAGGCAGGAAGAAATGGCCGGATATCGTGAGATACCCGGCCATTTCATATTTTATCTATATTTATCCAAATCTTATTCTCGCGAAGCCGTTTCCGCCAGCGGCTGTGCCGCAGAAAATTAAAGCCTCATAATCTTATTATGCATATTGGCCATCTTAATAGCCGCAACCGCTGCCTCGGCGCCCTTATTCCCTAAGCAGCCACCGGCGCGATCAAGCGCTTCCTGCTCCTTATTAACTGTCAAGACTCCGAAAATTACCGGTGTCTCCCCTTTGGCATTCAATCGTGCCGTCCCTTCGGCAACAATATCACAAACATAATCAAAATGTGGAGTGTCGCCTCGAATCACGCAACCGATAATGATGATAGCATCAAGATCACGCATCTGGTGAAGCGCCAAACCCGCAGCATTTACCAGCTCCACAGTGCCCGGAACATCCTCCATCAATATCCTGCTCTCATCGACGCCGGCACGACGCAACACATCCACCGCCCCGTCGCGAAGAGCATGAGTCACCTTCGGATTCCATTCGGCAGTAAAGATGGCACAGCGAAAATTCTCCACGTCGCGAACCTTGGGAACCTCCAAGCTATCGCCGTTTGTATTTAATATCGTGCTCATTTTTTTATCTTTTTATTTTTATCAGCCGAAGCCTCCTCCTGAGATGAGGCTGCCGGAGTTTCCTCAACCTTATTAGCCGCGTCGCTCTTCTTTGCAATCTTCTTTCCCAAGCCTTTCACACCTTTCTGAATCTTATGGAAGAATGTTTTCCAGCCGGCTTCATGCTCAAAATCGTCATCAATCATTTGAATCAAAGCAAGGATATCCTCTTCGAGTTCGATGGTTTCGAGAGCTATAGCATGAGGAAGGATAGCATTCAGCAGCCGTTTCGCACGTGGACGCATACTCCTGACGCGCATCATTATCTTTGCCATCTCCACCGTCATCTTCACCTCCTTGCGGTTAACCCTTCCGGCACGCTTCTTGGAAAGACGTATAGCCTCGGTATAAAATTTCATTGCTCCGCGATAGTCGCCCGTCGAAGCCAAAAGCTCACCCACATTTCTCAATGAATCGACAAGACGATCGGTGGCTGCCAACACTCCGGCATTCACCTTGTCATAAAGCGACTCGGCGTTAAGCTGTTGTTTCACAAGCAAGTCGAGGGTTTTCTTTCGGCTGCGCAAAATGCGGGTGGAAAGCTCCATGGCAAGCACATGATATTTGCCGAAACGCTCGGCATCCTCTTTTATCAAAGCTTCAAGCACTCTGAAAAGCACCTCCAACTCCTTCTCGCTCTGACGGTAATCCTTAAGCGCGAAATGCACCTCGCTGAGATCGAAGAGGAGTGTTACCAACAGGGCACGAAATTCACGGTTTTCAAAATCACTGAATTCCCGCATCACTCTGAGTCCTTCCACTATGCGCTCCAAGGCATCGATATATCTCTCCTCTTTCATCAGCTCGCGTGCCGTGGTCCGGCAACCTGTAACCTCACTGATGATTTCTGAATCCCTCGATCCTTTGGCAAGGAAACTGAAGTCGATGGGAATCTCTATAAATGTCTTATTTTCCATAATCTTTTTAATATACGTCTGCTTCAGCAGATTTTCCTCTCTCGGCGAGATCTCCTTTTGAGGCCTTATGTCCCAAATAGCCGCCATGATGACGCTTTGCATATTCCTCTCTGGTGAAGCCGATGGCCTTCATGGTCGCAACCACAAGCACATCCCCCATCACGGTCATAGTGGTGGTGGAAGTGGTGGGGGTCATCCCCAACGGGCACACCTCGGGTGCTCCTCCGGTGAGAAGAGTCACGTCGCCAACAGCTGCAAGCAGACTATCGCTGTTTCCGGTTATAACAATAATAGGAATTGAGGGGTTCAATACCCGGGCAAGTTCCACAAGCTCCACTATCTCTCTCGTTTTCCCGGAATTGCTCAGAAGCAGCATCAGGTCGTTCTTCTGAATTATACCCAAATCGCCATGCTGGGCTTCAGAGGGATGAAGAAACACGGAGGGCGTACCGGTGGAACAGAACGTAGTGGCAATATTCATTGCTATCTGGCCCGCCTTCCCCATGCCGGAAGTAATAAGCTTTCCTCCGCGCCGGTTCACATGCTCCACGATAAGCTCAACAGCCTTCCCATAACCATCACTTACCGGTATCGAAAGAACCGCCTCGGCCTCCCTCTTCAATATATCCTCCATCAATCCCCTTATATCTTCCTTTTCCATCAGATTTATAATCTAATTAAAAATTCTAATCAAAAATAAATTACCCTCGCGAAGCCGTTTCCGCCAGCGGCTGTGCCGCGTTGTTCTTACCCTCGCGAAGCTGTTTCCGCCAGCGGCTGTGCCGCGTTGTTCTTACCCTCGCGAAGCCGTTTCCGCCAGCGGCTGTGCCGCGTTGTTCTTACCCTCGCGAAGCTTTTTCCAAAGCCTCGCGCCATTCCTGCGGAAGCTCCATGGCTTTCCCGCTTTCCGGATCAAAGGAAACCATCACAGTTTCGCAAGCCGATTTGATAGCCCCGTTCCTCTTCTCCCGAATGGCCTGAAGCAGCTTAAAGCTCTTCTCGCCTATCGATTCGCAGCGCGTAAGAACCTCTATCTCCTCCCCGAAGAAAATCGGAGCCAAGAAAGCGCAATCCACATTCGCAATCACACATTCCACATGCTTCCAATCAATCCGGCGCTCGAGGAGATCACTGAAATAATGCGCCTTCCCGGTGTCGTAGAAAGTCATATAAACCGTATTGTTGACATGGCCTAACACATCAACATCGCTAAAACGGATCTGCAGATCGCATCTATGATGAAAACAGCCCAAATCAGGCAATCTATCAGGATTCATATATTTAATTTAATATTTCTTTTTATATCGCCCAAATCGCCTACTAAGCCCATCTCGCCCACTAAGCCCATCTCGCCCACTAAGCCCATCTCGCCTATTTAAATCTTATCGATTTTATAACCTCTTTCCCCAATCTCCCGTTAAGAGCCTCCATTATCGCCGACCGCTGCATATTGAGCTCATGGCGCAGCGCCGCGCTGTCAACATATACCACCATCACACCGCAACTCACCCTGGGCCGCGACATTCGTCGCGCCATCCCCTCGCCCATAATCAGCGGCCAAAGGTCGATTGCCCTACATTCGTCGAGCCGTCCCACCATATTCGATTGCTGAATGGTGAGCCTCAAAACATCTCCTATCGATTCCGGTTCCGTCCGTTGCATAAATAAATCAATTCAGCAGCCTGATTATATCAATTCAGCAGCCTGATTATATCAATTCAGCAGCTTGATTATATCAATCCAGCAGCTTGATTATATCAATTCAGCAGCTTGGTTCTGTGTCTGAGCTTTAGCTCAAAGCAGCCTGGTTCTGTGTCTGAGCTTTAGCTCAAAGCAGCTTAAATTCCCCATTCTTAACCTCGAAAAGCCGGCTTTCCGAGCGAATAGAGGAAATAGTTTCATCAAGATGCTCGCGGTTGGTATCGGTGATGAATATCTGTCCAAACCCCGCTTCTCCGCTCACAACCTCCATTATCCTCCCAACCCTGCTCGAATCCAACTTATCGAAGATATCATCAAGAAGCAGAATCGGTGTTTGCTTGCCGGCTTGCTTAAGATAATCAAAGATTGCGAATTTTAAGGCAATCGTAAAACTCTTCACCTGCCCCTGGCTCCCAAGGCGGCGCATACTGTAATCGCCCAAACCTGTGGTCAGGTCGTCGCGGTGCGTCCCCTGGGAAGTGAAACCCAACACCACATCCTTCTGGCGTGCCGAATTGAGAGCCTCTTGCATTCCGGTCTCATTCAGCACGCTTTTATATTTTATGGAAGCTCTCTCGGCATCGCCCGATATCATGGAATAATATCGCTCGAAAGCAGGACGAATCTCTTCGGTCCAGTTTTTTCTCGCTTTATAAATCTCAGCCGCAGCCGCGCAAAGACCGCTCTCTATCGATTCGTAAAGCAACGAATCGCGAACCCCGGCACGCAACATCTTATTGCGCGATTCAAGCGACCGGTTATATTTTATCAGCCAAGCCAAATAGAGAGGATCGGCCTGAGAAATCACCATATCCATCAGGCGACGACGGTTTTCGCCGCTCCCGCTCACTATCTCGCTGTCGGAGGGCAAAACCGATACAATCGGGAATTTACCGATATGCTCCGAAATGCGGTCATATTCCTTGCCATTGCATTTAAGAGTTTTCCCTTTCCCCTTCACTATCCCACAGCTCACGCTCTCCTCGCCCCCGGTGTCGCTCAGATAATCCCCCTTCACCATCAGCATCTCTTCGCCATGGCGGATGAGGGCAGCTTCGGGCATCGAATGGAGCGGACGCGACATACTGAGGAAATAAACAGCCTCAAGAAGATTGCTCTTCCCCATGCCGTTCATTCCCAACAGACAATTCACCCCGGAAGAAAACTCCAACTGAGCTTCCGGGATATTCTTGAAATTCAATATGTCAATTTTTTTCAGCTCCATCAGCTTGGTTCTATAAATGAGTATGAGCCCCAATCAGCTTGGTTCTGTAAAAGAGGAAAGCTCCTAAAAGCAGCTTGGTTCTGTGTCTGAGCTTCAGCTCAAAGAATGCCTGTTCTGTGTCTGAGCTTTAGCTCAAAGAAAAAATCAATCCTTCTCCCCGAAAGCCAGATCCCCGGCATCCCCTAATCCCGGCACAATATAACTATGCGAATTTATCTCCGGATCGATCGCCCCGCACCAAACAGTGGTCCGATCGGCCGGAAAATGCTCACATACATATTCCACACTCTGCTTCGAAGCTATAACCGAGGCAACATGAATCTTTGCCGGCGTCCCCTTGGTCAGAAGGGCGCGGTAGGCCAATTCCATCGAGGAGCCTGTGGCCAGCATCGGGTCAACGAGTATCAGCGTCTTCCCTTCAATCGAGGGGGAAGCCAAATATTCCACCAACACATCAAAGGAATCCCCTTTCTCCCTATATTTACGGTAGGCACTGACAAAAGCATTCTCAGCGCGGTCGAAATAGTTAAGAAAACCATGATGAAACGGAAGCCCGGCACGCAGAATAGTCGCCAACACCACCTGATCCGCCGGCTCGCGACAGATTGCTTTCGCAAGAGGTGTCTCCACCTCTGTTTCCTTATATTCTAATCGTTTTGAGATTTCGTAAGCCATAATCTGGCCTATGCGGTCAAGATTGGTGCGGAAGCGCAAAGGATCGTGCTGGATCTTTATGTCGCGCAATTCCATCATATATCGGTTAACCAAACTCGGGGTTTCGTCAAAATTAATTACCTCTATTCCATTCATAATTTGAGTTTTTTCATGCCCCGCCGGTGTGATTTTTCATGCTTTGGGGTCTTACAAAGCAAATATAATGCTTTTCCCTCTATCTGCAAAATAAAAACCCGGCAAATACTTCTGAATTTTCTCGCTAAGGGCGTTTTGCGAGTTCGATTATCTCACAGTCGCGCAAGTCGCTGCCATCAATTGTGAGCTTTATCAATGTCCTGACCTTGTGCCATCCCTGCTGTCCGGCAGCTCCAGGATTGATATGAAGAAGGTCGAGCTCCTTGTCATAAATCACCTTCAGAATATGGCTATGGCCATCCACCATCAGCTTCACACCCTCCTCTTTCAATAGTTTTTTCATTCCGGGTGCCCAGCGTCCCGGATAGCCCCCGATATGAGTGAGGAGCACCTTCACCCCCTCCACTTCAAACAGATCCAATTCCGGCAAATCGCGTTTCACCTTCCCATGGTCGATATTGCCGCTCACGGCTCTCACCACCGGAACCACATCGCGAAGGCGCTCTATTATCTCAAAATAGCCCACATCGCCGGCGTGCCAAACCTCATCGCAGTCAGCGAAATGCGCGGCGTAACGGTCGTCCCAATAGCCATGCGTATCGCTCAATATTCCTATCTTCTTCATATTCCAAGTATTTGTTCCCCAGCCTTTTTGTCGTTCTCTATTTGCTCTTTCAAAGCTTCGAGCGATTCAAATCTCTTCTCATCCCTTATCCTTTCCACAAACGAGAGCTCCACTCGGCGCCCGTAAAGGTCGCCATCATATCCTATGACATGGGCTTCGACCGTAACGGGGTTTCCGCTGTCAACCGTAGGGTTATCGCCTATATTGACCACAGCTCCCATCCCGTCGAGTCGCGCGGCATATACACCGCTCTTTGGCAACAGCATACGCTTATCCACATCGAGATTGGCAGTGGGGAATCCGAGGGTTCTACCCAAATGGCGCCCTGCCACCACCTCCCCCTTCAGACTATAATTGCGTCCTAACATCTCGCTTGCCTCCTTCACATTGCCTCGCTGCAATGCTTCGCGGATACGGGTGGAGCAGATGCCGGGGAGTTCGGAGGCTATATCCACATCCATTCCGAGTTCTTTCCCAATTTCTTTATAATCTTCGGGCGAAAGGAATCGGCCGTCATGTCCGAATTTATTGTCATATCCCGTAATCAGCGCCCTCACCCCATAACGGTCGTGAAGAATATTCATCCATTCTTTTGCGCTGAGGCGGCATAGCTCTGGGGTGAAAGCCACCTCACTCACCTCCACCCCCTCCTCCCTCAGGAGGGCATCGCGATCCGAACGGCTTTGGAGGAGCAGGGGAGCGCGGTCGGGAGACACAACCTCAAGAGGATGACGGTCGAATGTAACGACAAGTGGCTCCAGGCCATGAGCCGAGCCATATTCTTTCAAAGCCCTCAAAACCTCTCGGTGCCCACGGTGAACCCCGTCGAAGGTGCCGACGGTAGCAACATATCCCCCTCCAAGATATTTTTTTTTCATGCTTTTCCCTAATATTTTGGCAAATTTAATAAATATTGCTTAAATTTGCAGATAATCAAAACCCAAATATTCATTTTGAATATCCACCCGAATATTCTAATAAAACCCAAATATATGAGCCAAATCAAATCAGTAGGAATCCTTACATCCGGAGGCGACGCTCCCGGTATGAACGCCGCTATACGTGCCGTGACGCGCGCCGGCATCTTCGCAGGCTTCAAAGTGTTCGGTATATATAGAGGCTACCGTGGTCTTATCACAGATGAAATTGAGGAATTCTCAACTCAGAACGTATCAAATATCATCCAGCGAGGCGGAACAATCCTCAAGACAGCACGCTGCAAGGAGTTCCAGACTCCCGAAGGACGCCAATGTGCCTACGATGTCATGAAGCGCCGTGGAATCGACGCTCTCGTGGTTATCGGTGGTGACGGTTCGCTCACCGGCGCACGCATCTTCGCTAACGAATTCAATATACCCATCATCGGTCTCCCCGGAACAATCGACAACGACCTCTACGGAACCGACACAACCATCGGCTACGACACTGCCCTCAACACTATCATGGAATGTGTCGATAAAATCCGCGACACCGCCACATCCCATGAACGCCTCTTCTTTATAGAAGTCATGGGACGCGACGCCGGTTTCCTCGCCCTCAACGGCGCGATCGCTGCCGGCGCGGAGGCTGCCATTATTCCAGAGATCTCCACACAGGTTGACCAGCTATCGGAGCTTATCCAGAATGGCTTCCGCAAATCAAAGAACTCTTCAATCGTATTGGTGGCCGAATCGCCCATCACCGGCGGAGCCATGGGACTTGCCCAGCGTGTTAAAGAGGAATATCCCGGCTACGACGTGCGCGTATCCATCCTCGGACACCTTCAGCGCGGTGGCTCTCCCACAGCCCACGACCGTATCCTTGCTTCGCGCATGGGTGCCGCTGCCATCGATGCCCTGCTCGACGACCAGCGCAGCGTAATGATCG
>CAZXGU010000136.1:0-7843 GCA_964640375.1 uncultured Sangeribacter sp.
TCTAACTATCGCAGGTAGCGACCCTATGGCGGGTGCCGGGATTCAAGCCGATATAAAGACCGCGCAAGCCTTGAAGGTATATGCCATGTCGGTCGTTACTGCAGTTACTGCTCAAAACTATTCTGGGGTGAAGGGCATTATGCCGGTAGATAAAAATTTGCTGCGGCTTCAACTCCAATGTGTGATGGAAGAAAGAGAACCTGATGCAGTGAAAATAGGAATGATTCCAAATGCCGAGACTGCCAATGTCATAGCTGATTTTTTGCTCGAAAAAGACTTTCCTTTTGTAGTTGTAGATCCTGTGATGATTTCCTCTTCTGGAGACCTCCTTTCTTCTAACGAGACTTTAAATATACTACAAAATAAAATTTTGCCTCAAACCTATCTTCTAACTCCCAACATTCCGGAGGCAGAAAAGCTATCGGAAATGGAGATCCTTTCTGCCGAAGATGCTAAAAAAGCCGGGGAAAGAATAATAAAGAGGTACGGTTGCAAGTCAGTTTTAGTAAAAGGGGGACATCTTCAAAACCAAGATGAATTACAAGACACTCTGATTTATAAAAAGGCAGACGATATAGTCAGCAGTATATTCACTCATGACTTTATCGAAACACATAATACCCATGGCACCGGTTGCACGCTATCGAGTGCTATTGCCTCTTCCTTTGCACTCGGATATGAATTGGAAGAGGGAGTGGATATATCAATAAATTATCTTCATCGAGTATTAAAGGAAAGCTGCCGGCATAATTGGGGAGCTGGTAAGAATCATCCAATGTGGCATAATATTGAGAAAGTTTAAATAATCTGATTAAAGAAGAAGGAAGCAATGAAAATACGACTAAATTCAAAAGAAATTGAAGTTCAGAACGGCTTAACCGTGGAAAAACTTAAAAATGAGTTAGCGTTGCCAACCTCTGGAATCGCGATTGCCGTAAATGGTAAAATAGTTTTGGCAGGAGAGCAAGCTGAATTTCACATAAACGAGAATGATGATGTCATTATAATCGGTGCCGCTTATGGAGGGTAAATTTCAAATACATCTTTTCACCTCCGAGAACAGGATAGAAAACGAGACATTTTGGCTGAGAATATTCTTTACAGCCGGTCTTGATTGTCTTCATTTGAGAAAGCCGGGATTCAGCAGGGAGGAATATCAAGCTCTGATAGAGGCATTGCCTGAAAAGTTTCATCAGAGAATAATCCTTCATGATTATCCCGAACTTGCTGAAAAATACGGCTGCGGATTTCAACTCAATAAGCGTAATCCAGCAATAGATTTTACTCCTTCCGTCCTTTCTAAGAGTTGTCATAGCCGGGAAGAAGCAATCGAAGCATTAGAGATAGAAAAATGCAATTTCGTGACTCTCTCTCCTTTCTTTAATTCGATTTCTAAGCAAGGCTACATTGCTAATTCTAATCTTTTTAAGATTACAGGATTAGGAACAAAGAATATTGTTGCGCTCGGTGGAATAACACTTGAATCTCTCCCATTAATAGAAGATAAAGGCTTTGGAGGAGCAGCTCTCTTAGGTGATGTTTGGATAAAACCGGGCGGATGCGAGAGGTTTCTTAAATACTTGAGAATGCGTAACGTATCTTTTCAATTTATTACCAATGGAACAGATGCAACCTCCACCATCAATCAAGCTTTAAGGTTTATTGAGAATGGTGGCCGTTGGATACAGGTAAGAATGAAAAATTCGACTGCCGAAGAGATTAAGAATGTTCTTAAAGTCCTTAAACCGGTTTGCGAAAATATGGGTGCCACTCTGATTGTTGATGATCATTACGAACTTTTAGATTATTGTCATGGTGTGCATTTAGGGCAGAATGATGAGAGTGTGGAATTTGTCAGAACCTTGGCAACGGAGGAGAAGATAATCGGATTGACTGTGAATAATGAGAGTCAAATTGAGGCTTCGAAGTGTTCATTGCCCGACTATTATGGTGTCGGCCCTTTTAGATACACAGCGACCAAAGAGCGTCTGGCCCCGATTTTAGGGATAGAAGGTTATAGAAAACTTGCACCTTTGATTCCACGTCCTTTTGTTGCGATAGGCGGAATCAAGACTGATGATTTGCCTATCCTAAGGGAAAACGGTGTTAGAGGCATAGCCATGAGTTCGGCAATTTTAAAAAGCGAGAATATAAAAGAGTCAATTAATTATATAAAAGATATATTGAATGAAAAATGATATTTTGACTATTGGAGGTAGAGACTTTACGTCGCGACTATTCGTTGGCACGGGAAAGTTCTCTTCACCCGAAATAATGCTTAAAGCAGTGTTGGCTTCGGGTTCGGAGATGATAACTGTGGCCATGAAGCGAATCAATTTGCTTAACGAAGCAACCGACGAAATGCTCACACATATTAACCGAGAGCACACACAATTTCTTCCCAATACATCCGGGGTAAGAAATGCAAAGGAGGCGGTTTTGTCAGCTCAGATGAGCCGAGAAATATTCCATACCGACTTCATAAAACTTGAGATTCATCCCGATCCTAAGTATCTTTTGCCCGATCCCGTGGAGACACTGGCAGCCACTGAGGAGTTGGCAAAACTTGGTTTTGTTGTGCTCCCCTATATCCAAGCCGACCCTGTTCTTTGCAAGCGCCTGGAAGAGGTAGGGGCTGCGGCGGTAATGCCTTTGGGTGCACCGATTGGAACAAACAGAGGATTGCTGACAAAAGATTTCTTAGAAATTATAATAGAGGAGAGCAACTTACCTGTGATTATAGATGCTGGTCTGGGTTTGCCATCTCATGCTGCGGCAGCCATGGAGATGGGAGCTTCGGCAGTGTTGGTTAATACTGCCATAGCAGTTGCTGACAATCCTGTGGCAATGGCCGAGGCATTCCGAGATGCTGTTATAGCGGGTCGAAAAGCCCTCCTGGCAGGACCGGGAGGATGCAGCCATACGGCTCAGGCTTCCAGCGAACTGACTTCTTTCCTAAATAATCTTTAAGTAGCTGTTAAAAATTAATCGATATATGTAGCTTTAGAAATCTTGAACGCTAAAACTCGTTCTTTTTGGTTGCTTTGGTCTTGTCATTCAGTCGAATATGAATATATTCTCCTTCATTCCGCAACCAAATCAACTCAAAAATAACTTCGTTTTATCTGTTCATTAATTTTTACCAGCTACTTAATTCACAAACGACATTATGAAAATAGATAACATTGACCTTTCATCATATCCTAACTCAGAAAAGATATATGTGAAAGGAGAAATATATCCCGATTTAAGGGTTGCAATGCGCAGAATCAATCTTTATCCAACGGTAAAAATCGAGAATGGAGAGAGAAAAATCTATCCAAATGCCCCGGTTGTGGTGTATGATACAAGTGGCCCTTATACAGATTCCCAATGTGAAATTAATCTTAACAAGGGTTTACCTCGAACTCGTGAAAAATGGGTTGAGGATCGTGAGGATACTATCCAGCTTGAAGATATAACATCGGATTATGGGAAAAAGCAGCGTGATAACCGCGCTCTCGATTCCATAAGATTTCCAAATCTCCCAAAACCTCGTGTAGCTAAAGAGGGTCATAGGGTGACTCAAATGGCTTACGCTAAAGCCGGGCTGATTACTCCTGAAATGGAATATGTTGCCATACGCGAAAACCTAAATAATAAGGAGTTAGGAATTGATACTTACATCACCCCGGAGTTTGTAAGGGAGGAAGTGGCTGCTGGTCGTGCCGTCATCGCAGCTAACATAAATCATCCGGAAGCTGAACCCATGATAATAGGGGAGAAGTTTGCAGTTAAGCTCAATACCAATATCGGTAATTCTGCTCTCTCTTCCGGAATAGAGGAGGAGGTGGCCAAGGCTGTGTGGAGTTGTTATTGGGGTGGCGATACATTGATGGATCTATCCACGGGCGACAACATCCATGAAACTCGTGAATGGATTATCCGTAATTGTCCCGTTCCGGTGGGAACGGTGCCCATCTATCAGGCTTTGGAGAAAGTCAAAGGAGTTGTGAAGGATCTTACATGGGAAATTTATCGAGATACGTTAATAGAACAATGTGAGCAGGGAGTTGACTACTTCACGATACATGCCGGCGTCTTGAAAGCTCATGCTCCCCTAATTGCCAAACGACTTACAGGTTGCGTTTCGCGAGGAGGTTCTATTATGTCTCAATGGACAGTGATTCATGGCGAGGAGAACTTCCTTTATACTCACTTTGATGAGATATGCGAGATATTGAACAAATATGATGTTGCTGTTTCATTGGGCGACGGTATGCGCCCCGGCTCCACTCATGACGCAAATGACGAGGCACAATTTTTGGAGCTGGACGTATTGGGTGAATTAACCCTAAAAGCCTGGGAACATGATGTGCAGGTGTTGATTGAAGGTCCGGGACATGTGCCGTTGCATAAGATTGCTGAGAACATGAAGAGACAGAAAGAGAAATGTCATGGAGCACCTTTCTATACCCTCGGGCCTCTCACCACAGATATAGCTCCGGCCTACGACCATATTACCTCTGCTATCGGAGCTGCTCAAATAGCTTGGCTTGGAACCGCAATGATTTGTTATGTCACACCCAAGGAACATCTTTCGTTGCCAACACTCGAAGATGTGAGGGAAGGTGTTATAAGCTATAAGATTGCTGCACATGCTGCTGATTTGGCCAAAGGGCTTCCGGGAGCTGAGGTAAGAGACAATGCGTTGAGTAAGGCTCGCTTTGATTTCCGCTGGAAGGATCAATTCAATCTTTCTCTCGACCCCGAAAAGGCTAAGCGTTTCTATATGGAGTCGCACCAACCGGGTGAGTTTGGCGATGAGAGATTCTGCACCATGTGTGGGCCTAATTTCTGTGCCATGCGAATTTCGCAGAATATCAACGAAAAGTGTAGCGAATGATGGAAGGCTTTTCAAAAATTATTGACCAATGGGATTGGAACGCCACCGGGGATAGGATCATGAGTGCCACGGATGAGATGGTGAGAAGAGTTTTGGCAAAAGCAGAAGCCAACCGTCAGCCGTTGAATCCTGATGAGTTTGGCATTCTTCTTTCTCCGGCGGCTTCTCCATATCTTGAAAAGATGGCTTTGTTGAGCCGACAGTTCACATTGGAACGCTTTGGTAAAACGATTTCATTATACATTCCAATGTATGTCTCTAACATGTGTGCCAATGCTTGTGTGTATTGCGGGTTCAATCACTCCAATCCTTTTGCACGAACGGTGCTTGATTCTGAAAAGATAGAAAATGAATGTAAGGCAATCAAGCAATTGGGCGACTTTGATAACCTTCTTATTGTCAGTGGAGAGTTTCCTTCGGTATGTGGCGTGGATTATTTTAAGAGCGCTGTTGAAATCGCTCTCAAGCACTTTAACAACATATCTTTGGAAGTTCAACCCCTGAAGGAGAAGGAATATAAGAGATTGGCAGACGCGGGGCTTTATGGAGTGGTATGCTTTCAGGAAACGTATAATCGAAGGAACTATAAGAAATACCATCCTCGCGGAATGAAATCCATTTATGAGTGGCGACTTGATGGCTACGACCGTATGGGGCGCGCAGGCATCCATAAGATAGGTCTCGGGGTATTGCTTGGGTTGGAAGATTGGCGCACGGATGTTGTTATGATGGCACGTCATCTGAGGTATCTTCAAAAACATTACTGGCAGACACGATATAGCGTGAATTTCCCCAGGTTATGTCCTTCAGAGAGTGGTTTTCAACCGAATTGTGTTGTTACCGACCGGGATTTGGCACAGCTCACGTTTGCATTCCGTCTCTTTGATCATGATATTGACATTTCTTATTCCACTCGTGAAAATCCTGAATTTCGCGATCGGATGATGCATTTGGGCGTGACATCCATGAGTGCCGGGAGCCGAACGGAACCGGGTGGCTACTCGCACGCGAAGGAGGCATTGGAACAGTTTGAGGTGACAGATGAGCGTTCGCCTCGTATGGTGGTCAACGCTATTCGAAGAAATGGTTACGATCCCGTGTGGAAAGATTGGGACAGAGTGTTGCAATAGGCAGTGATTGATCTGATTAACTACTAATTTATATGAGTAGGTATATAAGGAATCTTCAGCTCGACGGCTTCTCAGAAGAAACCCAAGATTTGATACGGCATGCTACGGTTGCTATTGTTGGTGCCGGTGCATTAGGTTCGGTAGTGGCGATGTATCTTGCGGCTGCCGGTATCGGTCGAATCAGAATTGCTGATTTCGATACAATTGACATCACAAATCTTCAGCGGCAGGTGTTTTTTCGAGAAGACGAGGCAGGGAAAAGTAAAGCGCAGACTTTGGCAGAGAGAGTAAGCGGCCTTAATAGTGAGGTTGAGGTTGAGGTTTTCTCGTCGCTCATATCCAGAAAGAATATGAGTGAATTTTTCGAGGGAATTGATATAATAGCTGAATGTTCTGATAACCCCTCAACAAAGGAGTTATGCGTGAATTATGGAATAGAGTATAATGTTCCAGTGGTGTTGGGAGGTGTTCGCGAATATGAAGGGCAAGTGGCGGTGTTTGCCTCGGGCAATCGGTATTCTGATATTTTCCCGAATCCGGGGTGTAGTGGCTATCTTCCATGCAGCCAGGGAGGTGTGTTTTCACCGCTACCGGGGATTGTGGCCTCCCTGCAGGCATCCGAAATAATGAAGATTATCGGGCAGCTGCCAGGTAAGCTCTATAATGAACTCCTCACTTTCGATTTGCGCTCAATGGATTTCAGAAAATTCAAGTTCTGAACTATATACGATAAAGAGCGACTTTTTTCTATATCAAAAATAGGCACCCCTGTATGGAGTGCCTATTTTATTTGATTGAAGTTGAAACATCATTTTGTTAATGCAGCAATAGAGGCTTTGATTGCAGCAAGTTTCTCCATTGCATCGTTGCGCTTTTTATGCTCCATGGCCACTACCGCTTCGGGAGCGTTGGCAACAAATTTCTCATTTGAGAGTTTCTTCTCTACTCCGGCAAGGAATTTCTCATAATAAGCCAAATCTTTATTGAGCTTCTCGAGTTCCTCTTCAACATTGATTTTGCTTTCGAGAGGGATGCTATATTCTGTGGCTCCAACAATGAAAGCAGAGGCAGTTGGATTTTTCTCCTCCACTATTTCAATGGCAGAAAGATTGCCCATCTTGGTTAATACTGCATCAAGCAAGGTGTCATGGCTTCCCTTGATATTAAGAGCCAAAGGCTCCTTCTGTGGCAGTTGTTTCTGCTTGCGCACTGTTCGTATACCAGCGATCACCTCCTTGAGATTCTCGAAAGAAGCAACTATATTGCTGTCTGTCGGCTCCGGTTTCTGGAGTTGGGCAATCATGATGCTCTCGCCTTCCTTGCGCTCTTCAAGATGTTGCCAAAGCTCTTCAGTGATGAAGGGCATGAAAGGATGAAGCAGACGAAGCAGAGTGTCGAAGAAACCGAGAGTGGATTTATAAGTCTTCTCATCCATTGGTTGACCATAGGCTGGTTTCACCACTTCCAAATACCATGATGAGAACTCATCCCAGAAGAGTTTGTAAACTGCCATCAGAGCCTCCGAGATACGGAACTTACCCATCAGGTCTTCAACCTCATCGAGAGTGTTGTTGATCACAGCCTTAAACCATTCCACGGCAAGCTTTGAGCTTTCAGGCTGCTCAATTGAAGAATCCACATTCCACCCTTTCACCAAGCGGAAAGCATTCCAGATTTTATTGCAGAAATTGCGACCCTGCTCGCAGAGAGAGTCATCATACATGATGTCATTACCGGCAGGGGCAGCTAACATCAATCCCATGCGGACGCCGTCGGCACCGAATTTGGCAATCAGCTCAAGAGGGTCGGGGGAGTTGCCGAGCGATTT
>CAZXGU010000137.1:0-7726 GCA_964640375.1 uncultured Sangeribacter sp.
TCTTCCAAGAGAGCAAGATATTCGTCGAGCATCTTTTTCTTGGGGAAAGAGATACCATACACGCGCACAAGCTGGTTGCGTTTCTCATCTCCGCGCCAATAAGCGCCAGCGAGGGAAAGAATCTTCACAGCTTTGATAGGCGCAGTGTTGGGGATATGCGGACCGCGACAGAGGTCGGTAAAGTTACCCTGAGTGTAGGTGGTGATTTTACCGTCTTCGAGTTCGCTGATAAGTTCGCATTTATACTCTTCGCCACGTTCGCCGAAGGCTTTGAGGGCGTCGGCCTTTGAGATGTCGGAGCGGACGATATTCTCTTTGCGGCTCACGATCTCAGCCATTTTCTTCTCGATTTTCGGGAAGTCTTCGGAAGTGATCTTATGTTCTCCGGGGTCGATATCATAATAGAAACCGTTTTCAATAGCGGGGCCGATACCGAATTTCACACCAGGGTAAAGTTCTTGAAGAGCTTCAGCAAGAAGGTGGGCCGAAGAGTGCCAGAAAGCATGTTTTCCTTCAGGGGAATCCCATTTGAAAAGTTCGATAGAGGCATCGCCGTCGATAGGACGGGAGATATCCCATTCCTCGCCATTCACCTTAGCGGCGAGCACATCAGCGGCAAAGCGCGGAGAGATGCTCTCAGCAACCTGAAACGGGGTTACGCCCGCCTCAAACTGTTTTACGCTGCCGTCCGGAAAAGTTATATTGATCATAAGTCAGTCCTTTAAATGCTTTAGGTATGCCATAGAAATTAATAAGCTTTATGGAAAGAAGATTTTCCGATTCAAGCCCCAAAATTTCCACTTACCGGCATAAATCGCGCAAAGATACAAAAAAAATGTGAAATATCCAATTTTACTTCTCATTATCTCACTAAAAAGCAAGAAGTTAAGAAATTTTAGCGTTTCAGTGTTTCATTTTGAAACACCTTAAATCTGTGGTTAACAATTATTTATTCAGTGTTTCACAGTTTCAGTGGTTGCAATTTTTTCTTATTCAGTTCAAATTTCTCTATTGCATCAAATATATGTATCGGATTGATATTTTTACAAGCATTCTGTGAAAATTCGTCCTTTCTGTGACCACGGGAGCTACGCGACCAGTTTAGTGCTTGTGAGTCTTTCCTTTTCATATTATTTTAAGACGGGAAAGGAAAACACTTCTTAATCAAAGCAAGAAAGGAGTGACTTACAAGCACAAACCTTTTATCGCTGCGCGATGCCACTGAATGGACGGAAATTCACAGAAAGACAAGGGATTACATTAAAATGTATCGTTTTTTTATCCTCCTTCTGTGAAAATTCGTCCTTTCTGTGGATGCGGGAGCAAGGCGACCAATTTTGTGCTTGTGAGTCTCTTCATTCCAAATCCGATAAGGAAAAGACAAGAAAGGAGAGACTGCCAAGCACAGACTTTTTATCGCCATGCGATACCACAGAATAGAAAGCAGGGCACAGAATAGTATTGGCACTCATAATCTTTTCAATAATCATTCATAGTTCAAGTTTCTTGACACCTACAAATATAATTATTCATAATAGCATAGAAGCCATAAAAATTAACTTTGAACCCTTAGGTGGCAGCCTGGATCATTTGGTCTCTGGTGCGGTCACCTTTAGAAATGAAGTGATCGCAAAAGAAGAATGTAATCTGGAAAATAACATCTGCTTTCTGATAACTCAAAAGCTTTTTATAATTTCCTCTTCGAGGAATCAAATCATTAGAATTTTCCATACAAATCAAATTTTAAAATTAAACACTTTTTTATTCTTCTAAAGACCCTAAAAACCTTAAAGACCCTAAAGACTCTAACGACCTTAAAGACCTTAAAGACCCTAACGACCTTAAAGACTTTAAAGACCCTAAAGACCTTAAAGACCTTAAAGACCCTAAAGACTTTAAGGCCTTTTCTTCCCCTCAATCACAATATTATTTCATCCTCTTGAGGAGGTTGTAGCTGGGGATTACGCCGGCTTCGCCGGCTTTTGAGAGGTCGATGAATGCTTGTCGCTTGTTGCCCATCTGGAGGTAGGTTATGCCACGGTTATAATAGGCAGGACCGAATTCGGAATCTAATTTGAGGGCCTCGCTATAACATTGCATCGCAGAAGTGTAATCATGGAGTGAATAATATATGTTCCCCTTATTAAACCAAGCAAAAGCTAAGCGGGGATCAATAGCTAAAGCTGCATCATAATCAGCCATGGCGGCTTGCAATTCCATGGCGACACCTCTTCTTTTAAGTTCGGCATCGACAGCGTCATTGCCCTCGGCTGCAGAGGGAGTGGAGGCCGCCTGCGCTTGTCGCACATATCCGCGCGCCATCAACGCCACTGTGAAACGAGCATCCTTCTCCAGAGCACGGTCGAGAGCTTCGACAGCCGCATCATAATTCTTCAACATCGTCTGCGCCACTCCCAAAGCAAGATAATCTGCCGGCCGGGCGGCACCATCCGATATCACACCGGAATAATACTCAGCCTTCTTGAAAACTTCCCCGGCCTTCTCCTCCGTCTCCAAACTCGGGGCGCCCGGGGTGAGATATATCTTCTCCTTCACATATCCATTTTGGTTAAAATCATCAAGGTCGCGGAAATAATTGGAAGTGGTGCGCAACGACCTCGGAGATTCAAAAAACGATAAAGAATAGGTCGGTTCGGGCACAACATTCATATCGCGGTCTTGCACCTTCCCCTTTATCTTTTCATTATAAGACAATTGTGTGGATTCAGTGTTGCTAACCGTGACAAGCTGGTTGAATTTCTCCATCACCTTTATATCGCTGTCTTCCTCCGAATCATCTTTGCTATCCACCTCTTCGCTGAAACCCCTGGTATTTGTGCCCGAGGCAATCGTGGGTCGGTCGAGCTTAAACTTACCCGGATTTTTCACATATCTGCGAATCAAATCCTCAGCCTTATTCACATTCAAAATCGCCCCTCTCATATCGCCCATTTTATGACGCGCCTCGGCGATGGCATAATAGGCCGGATAAAAACGGGGGTATTTCTGGGCAATCGCCTCGAACCCCTTGATTGCCTCCTTATAATCGCCAGCCTCCAAAAGGATAAGAGCACGATTATATCGGGCATGGAAATTATCGGGTTCAATCTTCAACACCTCCTGAAGATCCTGCGCGGCTCTTCGGAGGTCTCTCACCTCATAGCGGAGCAAAGCTCGATTGAAGAGGGCAGCCGTGTTATAAGGGCGGAGTTCGATAGCATAGTTATAATCAGCCATAGCCCCAAAGAAATCATCATTATTATATCTCAGATAGGCGCGGTTGAGATAATAATCGGCATCCTGCGGATGAAGCTTGATAGCCTCATCCATATCGGCAGCAGCTTCGCCCCACTTCTTCTGATGAGCATATATTTCGGCGCGCATGAGATATGGGTTAAGATTGGCCGGCGCCAATTTAATAGAAGCGGAAAGATCGTCGAGAGCCTTCACTGTGTCGCCTTCGAGAAGTCGGAGGCGTCCTCGTGCTGTTATGCCATCCTCAAAGCGAGGGTAAAGTCGAAGCAAGCGCGCAAAGGTGGAATCCGCGCCGGCATATCGTTTCAATTCAGTTTCAGCGACCCCCTTATAAAAAAGGAAATATTTATCGTCGGGATTATCTTTAAGGCCGATATTATAATCCTCCACAGCCAGCGAATCCTTCCCTAAATACTGCCGGGCAAATCCACGGACCTTATAGCTTTCGGTCTTAAATTTATTGCGTTCGATGGCAAGGGAGCAATCCTCCTCTGCTCCTTTATAATCTTCGAGGTATAGCTTGGCCAGACCACGATAGAAATAAGGCTCGGCCAAATAAGGTTTAGCTTTTATAGCCTGATTGAAATATTGAATCGAGAGCATATAATCGTCCATCGAAAGCACATTGCGTCCGATAGTGACACACTGCTCCGCGTTGATCTGTCCCTTCATCTGAAACGGACAGGCAAGAAGAGAGCAGATACAAAATAATAGAAGTAATATTTTTATGTGTTTCACATTGCAAATTTAAACAAAAAATCTAATAGAAGTAAAGATATTTGCCAGTAATCTCATAAATAGCTAACTTTGTGGATGGAAAACAAACCTTCACCCTTCTCTAACGTTTAATAAAAAGAAGGAGACTTATCAGTATCCAAATTTGCTTAGCCATGTATAGTGAGAATAGAGAAAAAATCATAATCATAGGCGGTGGTTTTGCAGGCATCAACCTCTGCCAGCGTCTCGACAAGAAGAAATATGAGATAGCGCTAATCGACCGAAACAATTTTCATTGTTTCCCGCCGCTGTTTTATCAGATAGCCTCTTCGGGCTTGGTGGAGTCGAATATCTGCTTCCCCTTCCGCCGTGAGCTCAAGAAGATGAAAGATGTGACTTATCACATGGGTCATGTCAAGAATATCGACCTTGAGAAGAAGGAAGTGACCACAAGCTACGAAACACTTAGCTATGACAAACTCGTTATAGCCGCCGGGGCCACCAACAATTACTTCGGCATGGATCATCTTCCGGAAGAGACATTCGGCATCAAGACCGTGGCCGAGGCGGCACACACGCGCGACGAAATCCTCGACCGCTTAGAACGCGGCGCCCTTTGCAAAGATCCGGAGCGACGCAAGCAGTTGCTCTCCTTCTTAGTTGTCGGAGGCGGTCCTTCTGGAGTTGAGATAGCCGGAGCCCTTGGCGAAATGAAGAAATATATCCTCAAGAAGGAATACCCCGAGCTTTCGCCCGAAGATGTGACCATTACACTTGTGGAGGGAGCGCCCACTATTTTGGGAGCCATGAGCGAGAAATCGCGCAATAACGCCCTCAAAGGTCTTAAAGAATTGATGGTCAATGTGCGCCTGAACACAGTGCTGAAAAGCTATGAAGACAAATATGTCACCTTCGCTGACGGGCATAAGGAATATTACGAAACTCTTATCTGGACAGCCGGTGTGAAGGGAGAGCCCATGCCCGGTATTCCAGCGGAGTATATAGGGCGTGGCAACCGAATTATCACCGACGGTTTCAACCGCGTGAAGGGACTCGAAGATGTCTTTGCCGTGGGCGATATTGCTTTAGTGCAGACCGAAGCCACTCCGAACGGTCATCCACAGATGGCACAGCCTGCTATTCAGGAGGCGCGCAACTTAGCAAAAAACCTTAACGCCGGGGAATTCACTTCGGAATTTAAATATAAGGATAAAGGTTCGATGGCCACTATAGGAAAGAACCGCGCCGTAGCAGATCTTCCGGGCTTCTCCTTCTCGGGCTGGTTTGCCTGGATGGTTTGGCTATTCATCCATCTCATCTCCATTTTGGGAATGAGAAACAAGCTGAGCGTGCTGATGAACTGGTTCTGGAACTATCTCTTCTACAGCACCTCTCTTCGCCTCCTTCTGCGTCCAACTAAATTTCCATTGCGACGCCATTGGGGTGACTAAGACCGTGTGTCTTAATTTTAGGGAATAGAAGGTCTAATCCTTAGGGTGGCCAATTTATACGATAGAAATTAAATTTAAATAAAATGAGAATATCTAATATATTAATGAGCGGAGCCGCAGCAGCGCTTCTGCTTTTTACCGCCGGATGCTCCTCTTTAGGTTCGGCGTTTGGTCCAAAGACAAGTTCGGGAAAGAAATCCTCCTCAAAGAATGAGGCAGTGTTACCTCGCGATCGCGAACAGATCGCCACAACCGAAGATTTGAAAACCTACACGGCAGAAGATATAAAGAAAGGTGTGGTTAAGGGCGACTGGGCCATAGAGACAGTGAACGGGCGCCCCGTGGTTGGAGAGAAAGCGCCTTATCTACGCTTCTCCCCTTCTGAAAAGATGGCCTACGGAAATAACGGTTGCAACTACCTCCATGGTCCTTATAAATATAATGCCGCCAATAAGACCCTCTCCTTCGGAGATATGGCTTCGACAATGATGATGTGTGGCATGGAGGGTTTGACCGACACTGAAATCAATCAGGCCTTGGCAAAGGTTACCTCTTACGATTGGAAAGCTCTCGATAATGAGTATTACCTCTATTTCTACGATAAAGAGGGAACAGAGGTGATGTCGCTGATGCACCAGAATTTTGATTTTCTTAATGGCACATGGCTTGTGAAAAATATTGGCGATACGGCTGTGAATGAGCCAGAGATGAAAATGGTTATTGATGTGGATGAAGGGAAGATACACGGCAACACCGGGTGCAACCTCTACAACGGCAAAATGGAGATTGACATGGAGGCAGCCAACTCCATCTCCTTCAATTCGATCGGAGTTACAAGAATGGCCTGCCCGGATCCCAACTACGAAACCGAACTTTTAGTAGCACTTGAGGAAGCCTCCTCTGCCAAGCCCATATCAAAAGATGAAGTGGTTCTCTTCAACGCTCAAGGGAAGCAAGTGTTACGACTTGTAAGAACTACTGACGAATAAATCGATGAGGAGGATTAATCCTCCTCATCGTCGTCTTCCCAGTCGAGGAAGAATTCATCGGCAGTGTAGGTGTCTTCCTTGAAGCGAGAGAGCTCACGTCCTTCGCGTTTTGTAGGGCGTCCGAGACCTTTGCGGCGGTCAACGAAGCCGGAAATGCGGGTCATCTCCAAGAGTTCATATTGCGACGGCGCGGTGATATTTTCCAGATAATCAGGCACCAACTTAGCTCCCAATCTATTGCCTGTGAGTGCTTTCACACGGAAGGTATAGGTGATTGGGGGCTTTTTCACATCTATCACATCGCCTACTTTAATGGCACGGCTGGGCTTGACGGCCACGCCGTTCATGGTGACGCGCCCTTTCTTGCAGGCGTCGGTGGCTATGGTGCGTGTCTTGAAAACTCGCATCGCCCAAAGCCATTTATCTACTCTTACTTCTTCCATAATAAAGAATTTTTCAAGAGAATCAGGGAATCCCGATTTTCTCGACTACTTATTATAATGGGTCATTGCAAATTCCGGGCCGGAAAGACAATAGGCCTTGACAGCCTCCCCTACATGCTTAAGCAACTCCGGCATCTTCTCCATCTCCTCCTTAGGGAAACGACCGAGCACATAATCGATCTGTCCACCCTTAGGAAAATCATTACCAACACCGACACGGAGGCGAGCATATTGCTGAGTGCCGAGTTCGGAGGCGATGTTTTTCAATCCGTTATGACCTGCATCAGAACCCTGTTTACGCAGACGCACAGAACCGAAAGGCAGCGCAATATCATCGACAATCACCAGAAGATTTTCCAAAGGCAGTTTCTCCTTATTCATCCAATATCTCACGGCGACGCCACTAAGATTCATAAAAGTGGAGGGCTTCAGGAGCATTAGCTCGCAATTCTTCACCCTAACCACTGCCATGTCGCCATAACGGCAAGATTTAAACGGGACACCGGCAGAGGCAGCCAAGGCATCGCCGGCCATAAACCCGATGTTATGGCGAGTGTCAACATATTCGGGACCAATATTACCCAAACAAACTATAAGAAATCTCTTCATATCTTTTTCGCCCTCTTTTTCTTCACGGCTCTTTTTACCGAAGCCGAACAGGGCCTTTATCTTTTCTAACAAAATTCTCTAAATTATTATCCTAAAGAACTGTCTTAAATGAAAGACGATGTGTCAAAGGGATGACACATCGTCTAATCGAATCTACTAAGGGAGCCAACACGGCAAATCCCCTATTATTCCTGATTTTTAGCCATAGCACCACGAGCAGCACGAGTGAGCTGAACGGCGCAAACAACAGCATTCTTGGCAT
>CAZXGU010000138.1:0-7603 GCA_964640375.1 uncultured Sangeribacter sp.
CGCCGCCCGAAATATCCATGGCAAGGTGATAATGTATGCCGACAAGATCACCGATAGTATGCAGAAAACCATTGATGAGACCGAACGCCGTCGTGCAAAGCAGCTCCAATACAATAAAGAGCATGGAATCACACCTACCCCTATCGTAAAGAAATCTTCGGGAAGGGAATTGCTTGAGATTTATGGGGAAGAGGCTATCGAACGTCCTCAAAAAACCTCCGGCAACAAACCTGAAAAGAAAACAAGGAAAGCTCCTGAGATTAAGAAGCAACCTCGTCCTTATATTGAAGAGGAACATCAAGTGTCAATGGCTGCTGATCCGGTGATTGAGTATATGTCGCAATCTGAGCTTAAACGTCAGGCTGAAAAACTGCAAGCCGATATGATAAAGGCTGCCCGCAATACCGACTTTATCGAAGCTGCAAGGCTACGAGATGAACTTCTAAAAATACGCGAACTTATTCAGGAACCACAGACCAATTGATGTCTATGAATAATTCTAAGGATAAAGAGAAAAATGCCATAAAGATATCGAAGGAAAAGGAAATACTTCTCCCCTATCCTCCCAAATCGGCATTTCTTCCAACCACTAAAGATGAAATTGAAGCACTTGGCTGGGATCAACCTGATGTGATCCTTTTTTCCGGGGATGCATACGTGGACCATCCCTCTTTCGGAGCAGCAGTGATTGGACGAACTCTTCAGTCGCTCGGGCTGAAAGTTGCGATTGTGCCTCAACCAAATTGGCGTGACGATTTGCGTGATTTCAAAAAATTAGGGCGTCCGCGGCTCTTCTTCGGAGTCTCAGCCGGGGCTATGGATTCTATGGTGAATCATTATACGGCTAATCGAAGATTAAGACATGATGATGCTTACACTCCCGGGGGAAAACATGGTATGAGGCCTGATTATCCAACAGTAGTTTATTCCATAATCCTTAAAAAGCTTTATCCGGATGTCCCGGTAATTGCAGGTGGTATTGAGGCATCTTTGCGCAGGGTGTCACATTATGATTATTGGCAAGACCGTCTGCGTCCTTCCATCTTAGCTGATGCCCCGGCCGACATGATTATATATGGCATGGGAGAAAAACCAATAACAGAAATAGTGAGCCGACTCTCAAAAGGTGAAAAGATTTCTGAAATGCAAGATATTCCCCAGACTGTAATCTTTTCGGATAAAGAACCCGAAGAGAAAGATATAGTGCTCAATAGTTTTGAGGATTGTTTAAAAGATAAAAAGCTTCAGGCGCTTAATTTTCGTCATGTTGAAGAGGAATCGAATAAATTTGAAGGGAAAACCTTGTGGCAGAAGACCGGTGGGCGTTGGATTCGAATAAATCCTATGTATCCTCCTCTTTCAACAGAGGAGGTGGATGCTTCTTTCGACCTCCCCTACACCCGTCTCCCTCATCCGAGATACAAGGGGAAAACCATCCCTGCCTATGATATGATTCGTCATTCGGTGTGTATGCATCGCGGTTGTTTTGGAGGGTGTGCTTTCTGCACAATCTCTGCTCATCAAGGAAAGTTTATTGCTTCTCGCTCTAAAAATTCCATTATGAAAGAGGTGAAGAAAGTTACCGAAATGCCAGATTTCAAAGGTTACATTTCTGATTTGGGAGGTCCGTCGGCCAATATGTATGCAATGGGAGGGAAAAACAAAGAGATATGCAAAAAATGCACCCGTCCCTCTTGTCTTCATCCCAAGCCATGCCGTAATCTTAACAACGACCATTCTCCTCTACTCGATATTTATCATTCGGTTGATTCTCTTCCTACCATAAAGAAATCGTTCATTGGTAGCGGAGTGAGATATGATTTATCGATGGCCGACTCCGGAGATGAAAAAGTTAACTCCATAAATCGTAAATACCTTAATGAACTTATTTCTGATCATGTTAGCGGACGATTGAAAGTCGCACCAGAACACACCTCCGACCGAGTCCTCGACTGCATGAGAAAACCCTCTTTCTCTCTTTTTCATCGTTTCAAGAACATCTTCGACCAAGTTAATGAGAAGAAAGGATTGCGTCAGCAACTAATTCCATATTTCATTTCATCGCATCCTGCATGTAAGGAGGAAGATATGGCTGAATTAGCAGCTGAAACAAAGAAATTGAACTTTCACCTTGAACAAGTTCAAGATTTCACCCCGACTCCTATGACTCTTGCCACCGAGATATACTATACAGGGTATCATCCTTACACAGGAGAAAAAGTTTATACTGCCAAGACTGAAAAAGAGAAACTCGCTCAAAGGGAATTTTTCTTCTGGTATAAACCGGAGAATAAGAGTTCGATAATAGGAGAATTAAGAAAATTAGGACGTAAAGATCTTATTGCAGCTCTTTATGACAATCCTCCTCGCAATCATGGTCTTTTACTAAGAAAAGAGGTTAATTCCTCAAAAAGAGGAAAACACGTCTTTTCAAATTCACCTTCAAAAAATGGCAAATCAAAAAGAAAAAATAAACCATAACTTTAAATCTACATTATGAATAAGGCAAAATTAGCTATGGGCGCCATGCTCCTGCCTATCTCTCTGGCAAGCTGTCAGAAAGATAAAGTTTCCGACACTCTTATCGAGAAGCCGGAAATAGAGATCACCGATGGAATGATCACCCCAGAAGTACTTGAAGCCTTTGGAAGAATCAGTGAGGCTGTTCCTTCACCAGATGGAAAAACTATTATCTTTACTCTTACCTACGAAAGTATTGAGGAGAATAAAGGGAATGCAGAAATATATTCCATCGGAGCAAACGGAGAGAACATGACTCGTCTCACTAAAACTCCGGGCTCAGAGTCAAACATCAGATGGATTGAAGAGGGCAAGAAAATTGCTTTTATCCGCTATGATAAGGATACGGAGGCTGCTCAGATTTTTGTCATGAATGCCGACGGATCTGGCGAAACTAAAGTTTCAGATGTAAAAAACGGCATTAATTGTTTTGAGATATCACCAGATGGCAAAAAAGTGATCTATGCCAGCTCAATCGATGATTTCAACAAGAATGACGAAGAACTTTTCAAAGACCTCCCCAAAACCACGGGGCGCGTAGTTGACGACCTCGGTTACAAGCATTGGGACGAATGGATCACCAAGATTCCTCATCCCTTCCTTGCCGACTTCAACGGAGCTAAGATTGAGAATCCTATCGACATTATGGAAGGAGAACCCTACGAATGTCCGATGCTTCCTTTCGGAGGGGCCGAGTCTTTTGCTTGGAGTCCCGACAGCAAATCTCTTATCTATGTTTCGCGCAAGCAAAAAGGTCAAGATATGGTATTCTCTACTAATAGCGACCTATATCTATATAATCTTGCCGATAAATCCACAAAGAACCTCACTGAAGGACTACCCGGATATGACACAGACCCTGTTTTCTCACCCGATGGAAAAACTATCGCGTGGCTTTCAATGGCTACTGCTAAATATGAGAGCGATAAAAAGCGTTTGATGGTGATGAATGCCGATGGTTCAAACAAACGTGATCTAACTGAGAATTGGGACTATTGGCCCGAGACCATAGCATGGGCTAAGAATGGAAAATCAATCTGGTTTGCCGGCTATTATCAAGGCGTGGAACCTGTATTCAAAATCGATGTAGCCACTGCTGCAATCGACACCATAGCTATGGACCAATGTGATTTCGCAACCGTTGCTCCTATCTCAGATAACGAAGTCATTGCCCTTAGCCACTCAATGCGCGAACCCAATGAGATTACGCTCGTTAAAAAAGAAGGTGTAAAGAATATCACATCAGTTAATGCCGAGCTTATTGCTAAATTAAAACTTGGAGAGGTTAAGAAAGTAGTCGTGCCAACTACCGACGGCAAAGAAATGACATGCTGGGAGATACTTCCTCCAGATTTCGATCCAAATAAAAAATATCCCGCTATTCTTTATTGTCAGGGAGGTCCGCAGCAGGCAGTGAGCCAATTCTGGAGCTATCGTTGGAACTTTATGATTATGGCAGCTAACGGATATGTCGTAATAGCTCCCAACCGCCGAGGTCTCCCCGGTTTCGGCACAGAATGGAACCGTCAGATTTCCGGCGACTACGGTGGCCAGAATATGCAGGATTATTTCTCAGCTACCGATTATATCAAATCTCGTCCCTACGTGGATGAAAGCCGGGTTGGTGCAATTGGTGCAAGTTATGGTGGTTTCTCTGCTTACTGGCTCGCCGGCCATAATGAAGGTAGATTTGCCGCTATCATCGCTCATGCGGGTATTTTCAACCTCGAAGCCCAATATCTCGAAACTGAGGAGATGTGGTTTGCAGATTTCGACCTTGGTGGGCCCTACTGGGATAAGGAGAACGCAATTGCACAGAAAACATATTCTAATTCTCCCCACAGATTCGTAAACAATTGGCAATGTCCGATGCTGATTACTGTAGGGGAGCTCGATTACCGTATTCTTGCCTCGCAAGGTATGCAAGCTTTCAATGCTGCGAAGATGCACGGTTTGGAAGCTGAAATGCTCGTCTTCCCCGATGAAAACCACTGGGTGCTCAAACCCCAGAATGCTATTCTCTGGCAACGCGTATTCTTCCGTTTCCTTGATAAGTATCTGAAGAATCCGCAGGCCAAGGCTGCTCCAGCTACTGAGCCTAAAGCAGATTCTGCAAAATAATATTATTCGCTATCTTTATCAACGGTTCCTCGCGTGGCGGGGAACCGTTGTTGCAAGTTTGCAATCTTTCTCGCTCTATATGAAGCTATTTTGACTGAAATGTTTCATAAAAAATGCTGTTAAACTTTTTTTTGCTAAATTTGCACAATCAAATAGAAAGAGATGGAGAACCAATCTAAAGTTTTTACCACATGTTAAGGTTGAGTTCGACTTCTCCGCGAAAGCTAAAAATTAATACATTAACTATAAATAAAATGGCAGAAAAACAACATTACACCGGACTGACCGATGCGCAAGTGTTGGAAAGTCGCAACAAAAATGGATTGAATATCCTGACACCTGCCGAACAGACACCTCTCTGGAAAAGATTCTTAGAGAAGTTCGGCGACCCGCTCATTATCATCCTCCTCATTGCCGGAGCTCTTTCAATTGGTATCTCCTGCTATGAATATTGGGGGCTCGACAAAGGAGCCGGCGTATTCTTCGAACCTATAGGTATCTTCATTGCAATCCTCTTGGCTACAGGATTGGCTTTTATTTTTGAACTTAAAGCTGATAAGGAATTTGCACTACTCAATCAGGTGAACGATGACGAACCGGTGCAAGTGATTCGTAACGGAAATGTAACCTCCGTTCCTCGCAAAGATGTAGTGGTAGGTGATATTGTAATCCTTAACACCGGCGAGGAAGTTCCGGCAGATGGCGAATTATTGGAAGCTGTGTCGCTGAATATCGACGAATCCACCCTCACCGGTGAGCCGATGTGTCACAAAACAACCGACCCGGAACAATTTAATCCTGAAGACACTTTTCCGTCTAATCACGCAATGCGTGGAACTAAAGTGATGGAAGGTCATGGAGTGATGCGTGTTTTTGCTGTCGGTGATAAGACCGAAAATGGAAAAGTGTTTGAAGCTGCTCAAATCGATGACAGTGTTAAGACTCCCCTTAATGAACAGCTCGATGGCCTTGGCGATCTAATCACTAAGATTTCTTACGCCTTTGCAGCCCTTATTGTGGTTGGCCGTATAATAATGTATTTTATCGGCATGACTGACGGCTTTAATTGGGTGGACTTTGTAGCTTATCTCCTCCAGACCCTCATGATTGCTGTTACTCTTGTTGTGGTGGCTGTTCCCGAAGGTCTTCCGATGGCTGTTACTCTTTCGCTGGCCTATTCAATGCGCCGTATGCTCAAGACTAACAATCTTGTGCGCAAGATGCACGCCTGCGAAACAATGGGTGCTACTACTGTGATCTGTACTGATAAAACGGGTACTTTAACTCAGAATCAGATGCAGATTTATAAGACTAACTTCTTCGGCAATCCCTCGGATGAGGTGCTATATGAAGGTATTGCAGTCAATTCCACTGCTCAACTCGACTTATCGGGCGACAAGCCTCAGGTGCTTGGAAATCCCACCGAAGGTGCACTTCTTCTTTGGCTCCGTGAACGCGGTGCAGACTATGCAAAACTTCGCGATGAAGCAGGACGTCTTGAGGAACTACCTTTCACTACTGAGCGTAAATACATGGCCACTGTGGTTAAATCCGCTTCCGGCAAAAAGATTCTATATGTGAAAGGTGCTCCTGAGATTGTGTTCGGAATGTGTAAAGACACAGCTGGAGTGACAAAAGCTGAAATCGATGCCCAACTACTCGAATATCAGAATATGGCAATGCGTACTCTCGGCTTTGCTTATCAGGAACTAAAGGATGGGGATAGTACCATTAACGATGGTAAAGTTGCAGCAGAAAACTTGACGTTCTTAGGTATTGTGGCTATATCCGACCCTGTTCGTGGTGATGTTCCAGATGCTGTGAAAGAGGTGATGGATGCCGGCATAAAAGTTAAGATCGTTACAGGCGACACTCCCGGAACAGCTAAGGAGATTGGTCGTCAAGTTGGACTTTGGAACGACAAGACCGATGGCGATGAGAACATAATCACCGGAACAGAATTTGCGGCTCTTTCTGATGATGAACTCCGCAAACGTGTCGGCAAGATAAAGATTATTGCCCGTGCGCGTCCGATGGATAAGAAACGTCTGGTTGAATCTCTTCAAGCAAATAATGAAGTTGTTGCTGTTACCGGCGACGGAACCAACGATGCTCCCGCGCTTAAGGCTGCTCACGTGGGCTTGTCTATGGGCGATGGCACCTCTGTGGCGAAAGAAGCTTCGGATATAACTATTGTTGACAATTCATTCTCTTCAATAGGTCGCGCTGTGATGTGGGGACGTTCTCTTTTCCAGAATATTCAACGTTTCATCCTATTCCAGATGACTGTCAATGTCGCTGCTTGTTTCATCGTGCTTGCCGGCGCATTCATGGGTACGGAATCTCCCTTAACTGTAACTCAGATGCTTTGGGTGAACCTTATCATGGATACTTTTGCGGCTATGGCCCTTGCCTCTCTCCCACCGTCTGAGAGTGTAATGAAAGATAAGCCCCGCTCACGCGAAGCATTCATTATCAACCGCCCGATGTGGAGATCAATTGTGGGTGTCGGAGGTATTTTCTTCGTGATTCTTCTCGGCATCCTTTATATATTCGAGCATTATAGCGTGAATTCAATCACCGAGATTTTCTCGTTTATTCCTCAGACAGTGGATGCGAATAATCCTTCGCTTACTCCCATTGAACTCTCAATGTTCTTTACAATCTTCGTCTTTCTCCAGTTCTGGAACATGTTTAATGCGCGTGCATTTGAAACAGGACGCTCGGCTTTCCATTTCAAGAATTGCGGCGGATTCGTGCTCATTGCCTTTGTTATTCTCATAGGTCAGATATTCATCGTTTCTATCGGAGGTGAATTCTTCAATGTGACACCTCTCAGCATTGTTGATTGGTTAGTTATCATCGGTGCTACTTCCTTAGTGCTTTGGATAGGCGAATTAGTGAGATTGTTTAAGAAATAGTCCTCGTTAAATATCGTTACTTATAAGGCGTGCAGAAATGT
>CAZXGU010000139.1:0-7500 GCA_964640375.1 uncultured Sangeribacter sp.
TAAAACGAAGTCGGAGAAATGGCTTATGGCCACCAAATTCTGGATGCGACTTTTCGGTATCAACTTTGCTATCGGAGTTGCTACCGGTATCATCCTCGAATTTGAGTTCGGCACAAACTGGAGCAATTACTCCTGGTTTGTTGGCGATATCTTCGGAGCGCCTCTCGCCATTGAGGGTATCCTTGCCTTCTTCATGGAATCCACGTTTGTGGCAGTGATGTTCTTCGGCTGGAACAAGGTTTCACCCCGTTTCCATCTTGCCTCGACTTGGCTCACAGCCATTGGAGCCTCAATCTCGGCTCTTTGGATTTTGGTGGCCAATGCCTGGATGCAATATCCTGTAGGTATGGAATTTGATCCGGCACAGATGCGCAATGTGATGGATAATTTCTGGGATCTCTTCTCAGGAATAGCAGTAAATAAATTCTTTCATGCCGTGTTCAGCGGCTGGGCATTGGCAGGAGTGTTCGTGATCGGCGTAAGCTGCTGGTTCCTTTGGAAAAAGAGAAATCAGGAATTTGCGTTGCTGTCGATCAAATCTGGAGCATGGTTTGGCTTGGCCGGATTGCTTCTTACAATGTACACCGGCGACGGCTCCGCAGTGGAAGTGACCAAGCATCAGCCCATGAAACTTGCTGCCATGGAGGGTCTGTACCATGGGCAAGAGGGACAGAGTTTCAGCGCCTTTGCCATCCTCAATCCCGATAAAGACTGGAACAATGACGAGGATGAATATATCTTTGAGATTGCCATTCCCAAGATGCTTTCAATCTTGGGTCGTCATGATGCCAACGCCTTCATCCCCGGCGTGGCGGATATCATTGAAGGTCGCGACATCATCAACGGCGACACTGTAAACACTGTTTCATACGCTGAGCGTATTCAACGAGGGAAACTCGCCCAAGCAGCCCTTCGCAACTATGATGTTGCAATGGAGAAGGGAGATTCGGTCGCAATGAATGTTGCCAAGGCTGATCTACAAAAGAACTTCCAATATTTCGGATATGGATATTTCGACGATGTAAAGGAAGCTATCCCCCCTATCGGTGTAACTTTCTGGACCTTCCGCATCATGTGTTATTTAGGCGGATATTTCCTGCTCTTCTTCGTTGTGATACTCATCCTCGTTTATCGCACACGCCTGATGGAACGCGCCACATGGATTCAATGGATAGCGATGCTTTCAGTGCCTCTGATGTGGGTATGTTCGGAAGCCGGATGGGCTGTGGCTGAGGTTGGACGCCAGCCTTGGACAGTGCAGGATCTCTTGCCAACCAAAGCGGCGATTTCAGAGATTCCCGCCTCCTCCGTGATCGTGACCTTCTGGCTCTTTGCCTTGGTATTCACCGTTCTTCTGGTGGCAGAGGTAAGCATTATGGCGCGCCAGATAAGCAAAGAATCAAAAAAGAATCTTTCACCTAATAAAGCATAACGATATGACACTCGAATTTTTTCAAGCTTATTGGTGGCTGATAGTGGCCATTTTGGGAGGCGTATTAGTATTTCTCCTTTTCGTTCAGGGTGGGCAGTCGATGCTTCTCGATACTCGTTCTGAAACTCAACGCGATCTGATAGTGAATAGCATGGGGTCGAAGTGGGAACTGACCTTCACAACCCTTGTAGTTTTTGGAGGAGCAATGTTTGCATCCTTCCCCCTATTTTATTCCACAAGTTTTGGCGGAGCATATTGGCTTTGGATATGTATCCTTTTCAGCTTCATTGTTCAAGCTGTGAGCTATGAATTCCGCCGCAAGAAAGGTAATATTTATGGCACGGGCACCTATGATGTGTTCCTTTTCATCAACGGATGCGTGGGATGTATCCTTCTCGGTGTGGCTGTTTCGATGTTCTTCTTTGGAGGCAGTTTCACGGTGAGCCGCGGTTCTCTCCTCGACGGAGCAGCCCCCGTGGTGTCGCATTGGGATAATCCTTCTCATGGTTTTGAAGCAATCTTCAATTGGAAGAATCTCATTCTCGGAGTAGCAGTGCTTTTCCTTGCAAGAATGCAGGCTTGCCTATATATGATGAACAATATTGTTGACGACCCCGACTTCTTCAAGACTCTAAAGGTTAAAGCTTTGCTTAACGGAGGAATCTTCGTTCTGTTCTTCTTGTGGTTTTTGGCAATGCTTCTCACCAGCGATGGCTACACCATCATTTCTGATGGATTCCGCACAGCAACCGTTGAGGTGACACCTTTCAAATATTTCCATAATTTTGTAACTGTTTGGCAAGCGGCTGTAATGCTTCTCCTGGGCGTGGTGTTAGTGCTTTATGGCTGGGGCCGTTCCGTATTCACCAAGAAATATACAAAAGGAATATGGTACACAGGAATCGGAACATTCCTTGTCGTGGTGGCACTTTTCTGCGTGGCAGGCTTCAACGACACTCCATTCTATCCCTCAATCACAGATCCGTCGAGCTCGCTAACAATACAGAATGCCTCTTCTTCAGAGTTCACTCTCAAGACGATGAGTTATGTTTCTATCCTTGTGCCATTCGTGTTGGCATATATAGCCTACGTATGGTATTCGATGGATAAGAAGAAACTTTCACCTGAAGAATTAGAAAAGAGCGACCATAAGTATTAACCTATAATCATATATAATGTATAATATAGTAGCGATCCGTCACCTCGGGTCGCTACTTTTATGTTATATCAGTCATTTTTATTAATTTTGCGAGGAAAAGAAGAAAGACAATGAATAATTCTACTTATTGGCGATTGTTTGCCACTTTTTTTAAGATAGGAGCCTTCACTTTTGGGGGAGGGTGGGCCATGATTTCGATAATCGAACGCGAGATTGTGGATAAATATCATTGGATAGAGCGGGATGATTTCCTCGACCTCTTGGCTATAGCCCAGTCAATGCCGGGGATTTTGGCTGTGAATATAGCCACATCAGTTGGCGACAAACTTCGCGGGCCAAAAGGGAGTATGGTTGCTGCGGCCGGCACAATTCTCCCCTCTTTTCTGATTATCCTCGCTATTGCCATATTCCTAACCCCGGATATCATAAAAAACAACCGAGTGGTATCGGCTATATTCATGGGGATACGTCCGGCAGTAGTTGCCCTTATAATCGCTCCCGTGATAACCTCGGCAAAGGCTGCTAAACTAAAATGGAAAACAGTCTGGATACCATTGGTAGTCGCTCTGATGATATCAATAGATATGGGGGTGGTCTCCAACCCTATCCTTTATATCGTGCTTGGAGGTCTCGGAGGCTTCGCAGTGTGGAAATGGTCGCAAAGGAATCTTTCATCAAAACAGTAACCTTCAAACTGCGCTTCCCTACAGGAGAGAACCGAATAAAAAAATAGATTATGGGATTTTATCTAAAATTAGTATGGGCCTATCTTAAAATAGGAATCTTCGGATTTGGAGGTGGTTATGCAATGCTTTCCTTAGTGGAGAAGGCAGTGGTTACGCCAGGGTGGATAACGGAGACAATGTTTACCGACATCGTAGCCATCTCCCAGATGACCCCAGGCCCCATTGGAATCAACTCTGCAACTTATATAGGCTATGCGGCTCCCTCTATCGCCGACCCGTCACTTCAAGGATGGTGGTGGGGCGTGTTAGGGTCTGTTTTAGCCACATTGGCCGTGACTGTGCCTTCATTCCTTTTAGTGCTTTATGCCTCTCATTTTATCAGAAGGCACCATGAAAGCGGAGTGATAAAGGCTATTTTTGCCGGACTTCGCCCCGTGGTTGTTGGGCTTATAGCGTCGGCTGCTATAATGCTTATGAATTCAGCCAATTTCAATCCAAGACATATTTCCTGGCAACTGTGGACTAACATCGGAATCTGCGCAGTGGCTTTCTGCTTAGCTTATTTTTCTATCCCTTTCGGGAAGAAGAAAATCAAGATTCACCCTATTCTAATTATAATCTTGGCCGGGTTGACCGGTTTAGCAATATATTATTAATATGACTTATCAGGAAGCTCTTGATTATCTTTATGCTCAGCTGCCAATGTTTTCCAGAGTAGGAGCAGCTGCTTATAAACCGGGTCTTGAAAGAGTGGAGCAACTAAGCCGCTTTTTCGGCAATCCGGAAAAGAAACTTAGAGCCATACATATTGCCGGCACTAATGGGAAAGGCTCGACATCCCACATGATAGCAGCTGTGCTTCAAGATGCAGGTTATAAAACCGCTCTTTACACCTCCCCTCATCTTGTGGATTTACGCGAAAGAATAAAAATCAACGGGGAAATGATACCTGAGGAGAAGGTGGTGGAGTTTGTGGAGCGCTGGCAGAATTGCAACTATAAGGGCGACCGCCCATCATTCTTTGAACTCACCATGATGATGGCCTTTGATTGGTTTGCATCAGAAAAAGTGGACTATGCCGTTATTGAAACCGGAATGGGAGGACGTCTGGATTCCACCAATATCCTCTCCCCTATCTTGTGCGTAATAACCAATATATCTCTCGACCACACTCAATTTTTAGGCCATACTCTGCCCGAGATAGCTCAAGAAAAGGGAGGCATAATTAAGGAAGGCATTCCTGTTGTGATTGGAGAGGCAGATAAAGAGGTTGAAGCAGTGTTCCATGCCAAGGCAGATGAAATGGGAGCGCCTATTGTGGATGTTTACAAAAATCCTCCTGCCGATAACTTCCGCCTTAAAGATGATTATTCCGGTTGGATTGCCTCATCTTCTTTTCTTGGAGATTTCGAAGTTGACCTTGCCGGGGATTATCAGAAAAAGAATATTGCTACAGCTTTGGCGGCTCTTCTTGAATTGAAGAAGATGGGAATAGACTTACCCAAAGATAATATAAAGAGAGGTTTAAAGAAAGCTGCCGAAACAACAGGTTTATCCGGTCGCTGGACCATTATCTCCAAAAAGCCCCTGACTATCTGCGACACCGGGCATAATATTGGAGGATTGGAAGTGAATGTCGAACGTCTTAAATCTCTTATCAAAGAAAGACCGGCAGAAGCAGAATTGAGAATGCTCATAGGCTTCGTTGCAGATAAAGCCATTGATGAGATTCTTGATATTTTCCCTAAAGATGCGGTCTATTATATCACTAATGCAGATATTCCACGAGCATTAAATGCAAATCTTCTAAAGGAAAAATTTGAGCAACATGGTCTTTCCGGGAGAGCCTTTTCAAATATAGAAGCCGCTTACGAGCAACTGAAAAAGGATGCCCAAGAGGAAGATGTGGTTTATATCGGAGGCTCAACATTCATTGTGGCCGATTTTTTAAAGATGCTCTCTGAGAAAAAGTGAAAAGAAAAAGAGGCTCTGAAATTAAATTCAGAGTCTCTTTTTTTACGGATACAAGAATAAAAGATCAATTCTCTTCTTTATCTCTATTCTTAATTCTCACTCTGTTCTTGCTTTGACTTGTGCTCATGTCGCTCTCCTCTTTAAGATCGATTTCCTTGCCTGAGGCATCGATCACCCTATATTCGAGATAGGCAAGAGCTTCATCGGGCACGACTTTGAAGCTTCTTCCGAATTTTCTCTTCCATTTTCCATAAAGGGAGAACATTCCTTTCTTCACGTATGCCTCCACGTAGGGATGAATGTAGAGAATAAATTTTTTAACTTTAAGGCTATTAACAAGATATTCGAGCTTCTCTTCGAGCTTGTCGGTGAATAGAATCGAAGGTTGCACTTCACCTTTACCGAAACAAGAAGGACACGTTTCGGTTGTGGTTATATCGAGAGCCGGACGAACACGCTGCCTTGTGATCTGCATCAAGCCAAATTTGCTTAAGGGGAGGATGTTATGTCGGGCCCTGTCGTTGGCCATAATCTCCTTCATGTGGTCGTATAGAGCCTGCCGATGTTCAGCCTTACTCATATCGATGAAGTCGATTACAATAATTCCACCCATATCGCGCAGCCTGAGCTGACGCGCAATTTCATCGGCCGCTTTAAGATTCACATCGAGCGCATTGGTTTCCTGATCGTTGGAAGCCTTGCTACGGTTGCCGGAGTTGACATCTATGACATGCAG
Organism: uncultured Sangeribacter sp.; assembly: GCA_964640375.1. GTDB lineage: Bacteria > Bacteroidota > Bacteroidia > Bacteroidales > Muribaculaceae > Lepagella. Next base: position 5,988 of record CAZXGU010000139.1, read on the forward strand.
AGCCTCTGTATGCTCAATGATAATATATGCTCCGCTCTTAAATGAAACCGTCTTTCCAAAACTGCTCTTGATTTGGCGCGTGATGTTGAAATGGTCGAAAATCGGGGTGTCTTTCGCATATAATTTTACGATTTCCTTATTTTCCGGAGCAATAAGACCCACATAGTTCTGGATTTGTGTAAAAGCTTCAGCCTCATTGACATAAATATTCTCAAACGTAGGGCTGAAAATATCACGAATCACACTCACCATTCTCGACTCCTCTTCAAAAATGAGGGCCGGGCTCTGACTCCGTTGCATCTTAGCAATCGACTCTTCCCAATATTTCACTAAGGTTCGCATCTCATTATTGAGCTCTGCTACCCTTTTGTTTTCGGCCGATGTGCGAACGATCACGCTGAATCCCTTCGGCTTGATGCTGCTCATCAGTTGTCGGAGCCTGATTTTCTCCTCAGTGGATTTAATTTTCTGAGAAATTGAAATCTTATCACCGAAAGGCATAAGCACCATGTATCGGCCGGTGAAAGAGATCTCGGTGGTCAGACGAGGTCCTTTAGAGGAAATTGGTTCCTTGGCAATCTGAACAAGCAATTGCTGACCCGGTTGAACCACTTCGGAAATACTTCCTTGCTTAGAGATATCAGGGTCAAGCTTGAACTTAGAGATGTTGGGCACTTTTTTCTTGTCGGCCATAGCCTCGTTGATGAAACGGCTATAGCTGCTGAATTGCGGCCCAAGGTCGAGATAATGAAGAAAAGCGTCTTTGTCATAGCCTACATCGAGGAATGCAGCATTCAGACCGGGCATTATCTTCTTCACTTTTGCCAGATAAAGATCGCCCACAGCGTAGGCTATGTTGCGGCTCTCCTTCTGAAGCGACACCAGACGCCCGTCTTCAAGCAATGCTATCGAGACATCCTCCTGTTCTACATCTACTACTAATTCGCTTTTCATCTTTTCATTGAAATAAAAAAGAACAAACTTTCTTTCAGCCAAGGCCGCTTCGGTTTGTTCTTATGACTTTTGTCAGTGACTTTTGTCAGCGCTTCAGGCTGGAATCTGTCCACTCAAAGATTATTTCTTCTTGTGACGATTCTTTCTGAGTCTTTTCTTGCGCTTGTGAGTAGCCATCTTGTGGCCTTTTCTCTTCTTTCCGCTGGGCATGACGTTTATGATTTATGATTAATAATATATTTGATTAGTTGTGAACTGATATTATTTAACCACTTCCATGAACACTTTCGAGGGCTTGAATGCCGGGATCTTGTGTTCCGGAATCTTTATGGTGGTATTGCGCGAGATGTTGCGGGCTGTTTTCTCTTTCCTTGTCTTGATGATGAAGCTTCCAAAGCCGCGGAGATAAACATTGTTGCCACCGGACATGGAGTCTTTAACAACCTCCATGAGCTTCTCAACTATAGCAAGTACAGCCGATTTCTCAAGACCGGTCTTGCGCGAAATTTCGTTTACAATATCTGCCTTAGTCATTATGATTAAATTTTCTATCTTTATT
>CAZXGU010000140.1:0-1090 GCA_964640375.1 uncultured Sangeribacter sp.
AATGCCAGCAATCTCCTTAGGCATTGTGGCGGAGAACATGAGCATCTTCCTATTCTCCGGAACATGCGACAGGATTTCATCGATATCGTCGAGGAAGCCCATGTTCAACATCTCATCCGCCTCATCGAGAATAACGGTGTTCACTTTTTCCAGTTTTACCACACCGCGCTTAATGAGGTCGATAAGACGACCCGGCGTGGCCACTATCACCTGTACGCCGTTCTTCAATGATCGAATCTGACTCTCAATGCTCGAACCGCCATATACAGGTAGAATCTTAATATCGGGAAGATATTTTGAGAAGTCGGCAAGGTCGCCGGCAATCTGCAAGCAAAGTTCACGTGTCGGAGCAATTACCAATGCTTGCGGAACCCTCTCTTCCGGATTGACACGTTGGAGCACAGGGAGACCGAAAGCAGCTGTCTTACCGGTGCCGGTCTGTGCCAAACCAATCACGTCGCCTTCCTTCTCGATAAGATGAGGAATCACCATCTCCTGAATAGGCATTGGATTTTCGAAGCCCATATCCGTAATGGCCTTCAGCAATTCCTCCGAAATCCCAAGGTCGGCAAATTTGGTACTTTCCGGCTGCTCCTCGATCACCACTTCCTCAGCAGGCGCATCAGCCACAATTTCATCGATTTTAATCTCTTCTGGAGTTTCATCAAGATCTTCTACCATCACCTCAGGAGTCTCAACAACATCTTCCACTACCACTTCCGGAGTCTCTATCATGTCAGTCTCCACAACCTCTTCCGGCTGTTTCGTCACTTTATTTTCGTCTAATTTTCCGTTTTCTATATCCATAATTGTAATTTCTATCTAATAGTATAACGCAAAAACTATGATTTTTCATTCATTCGCCCTCAAAAAGATAATATTTCCAAAAATATATATTCCCAGCAATATAATCTTTCCCCTCCTCCCTTCGGTCGAAGCACAATAGCCTCCCCTTTCCCATGGTGATTCGAGCGAAGCGAGGATGGCAGGCCCGTATCTCCCTCCTACCCATGGTGATCCGAGCGAAGCGAGGATAGCAGGCCAATATCTCCCTCCTGCCCATGGTGATCCGAGCGAAGCGAGGATAGCA
>CAZXGU010000140.1:1190-7440 GCA_964640375.1 uncultured Sangeribacter sp.
AGCGAGGATAGCATGCCAATATCTCCCTCCTGCCAATGGTGATCCGAGCGAAGCGAGGATAGCAAGCCAATATCCCCCTCCTGTCCATGGTGATCCGAGCGAAGCGAGGATAGCATGCCAATATCCGGTTCCTGTCCATGGTGATCCGAGCGAAGCGAGGATGGCAAGAACAAAAAAATCTAAGAAAGAGGATTATTTCTTTCATTATTATCGAATAAATATTTATCTTTGCCCATATATTTCCAACTCAAAAAAGATTCCTTAAAATCCTCCCTCATGGCCATCGTTTCCGATTTCTCCTTCAGCAACCCGGACAATCCATTCTACAATCCCTTTTACCGAAATCCCGACCACCCCAACTTCAACCGTCGGGCTCATCATCACGATTACACGCGTCCTGCCAAATATCTCATAACCATTCTCAAAAATCCTATTCTCCCAACCCTCTCTTCTATTGCCGGAAATGCCTCTTCAAAAAAGCGAGAAGATATCACCATCAATCTTTCATCTTCGGGATTTGTCATTCCTGACACCATCCAAGCATGGAACCGCAAATACCCAACAATCTACATTCCTGAATATGTCATCATGCCCGACCATATCCACATCTGCATGGATGTATGCGCCCATCTACCCTACGGTCTCAGCAACCCCGTCTCCAATCTCATGGGCATGATTTCTAAAGCCTATCATAATTTCCTATCCCCGTTAGAGCAACCCAACACTATGCTGCCCTTTTTCTCAAAAGGATTTAACGACCGAATCGCCTATTCTCAGCAACAATGGCTTCGTCAAATTGACTATACAATCGATAACCCCCGAAGATACCTCCTTAAGAAAGATTATCCCGACTATCTATTGAAACGATGGCTCCTTACTATCCCCGGAGGTCTGCAATTTATATTGAAAGGAAATATCTTTCTTCTCAAACAACCCTTCCTTTTCCGCGTCAAAACCAGTCGGCATTACTCTCAAGCAGAAGCCGATAAAGCCATGCATGAATGGAAAAGTTATCTTTATAACGGAGGCATTCCAATCTCTCCATTTATTCATCCACATGAGAAAGCATTAAAGGAGATTGCCATACGAGAAGGATTTTCATTTATACGCATCTGCACCAATGGTTTCGGTGAACGAGAGACTGCCTCCGGAAAGGAATTTGAACTCTTATCACAAGGCCGCCTCTTGCTCATAGGTCAGAGCCATTATAATTCTCAAAAAGAAGACCTCCGATACAATTACGCACAAATCCTCAATACCCAAGCGGCTTCCATTGCTGAGGCATGTAACAATAACTCTCCACTGTCAATAAGAGTGATATAGAGCCACTATGGTGAATATAGAAATACTAAGTTAATATAGAGAGGGGTTCTTTTTGCAGAGTAGAAAAATATTTGTTACATTTGCAAAAACAACGAATTATTATGAAACGATATTTGAAAAAGATAACTATCGCCATGTCTGCTTTAGCTGCCTTGTCGATAGCCTCTCAATCTGATGCCTGCACTAACCTTATCGCTGGCAAGAAAGCTACAACCGATGGCTCCGTGATGGTTACTTACGCTGCCGATTCTCATAATCTCTACGGTATGCTGACTCACACCCCGGCTGCCAAACATGCTCCCGGCGAGATGCGCAAAGTGGTGGAATGGGACACCAACAAACCTCTCGGCGAAATCCCCCAACCTGCTGAAACCTACAATGTGGTTGGAAATATCAATGAACATCAAGTGGCCATAGGCGAATCCACTTGGGGTGGACGCCCTGAATTAGCCGATACCACTGGCCAGGCTATCATTGATTATGGTTCCCTAATCCAGATTGCTCTCGAACGCTCCAAAACCGCGCGCGAAGCCGTCAAACTCATGGGCGACTTTGTGAATCAATATGGTTATGCTTCCGAAGGCGAATCTTTCTCCATTGCTGATAAAGATGAAGTGTGGGTGATGGAGATGATTGGCAAGGGCGCTGAGAAAGGGGCTGTATGGGTTGCAGTCCGTATTCCCGATGATGCCATCTCAGGTCATGCCAATGAACCCCGAATCCGCAAGGTGAATTGGAAAGATAAGAAAAACGTCTTGGCTTCAAAAGACGTCATCTCTTTTGCAAGAAAAAGAGGCTACTTCAATGGCAAAGATGAGGATTTATCATTTGCCGACGCTTACGGCGAGCATGATAAAGCCACCCGCCGAGGCTGTGATGCCCGCGTGTGGAGCTATTTCCGCCGTTTCAATCCTGAGATGGATAAATATTATGCCTGGTGTGCCGGTGAATCCGATGAGCCCATGCCTCTCTATATCGTCCCCGAGAAGAAAGTGAGCCTTAAAGATATGCAATGGAGCATGCGCGACCATTTTGAGGACACTCCTTTTGATATGACCAAGGATGTGGGCGCCGGACCAAATAAGGTGCCCTATCGCTGGCGACCAATGGAATATGAAGTGGATGGAAAGAAATATTGCATGGAACGCGCAATCGCAACTCAGCAGACCGGTTGGAGCTTTGTGAGCCAGAGCCGCGATTGGCTCCCCGACGAGGTGGGCGGAGTGCTTTGGTTTGGCACCGACGACACCAACACCTCAGTCTATATGCCTTTCTATTGCAGCATGACAGAGATACCTGCCGAACTTAAACATGGCGATATCAATACCTTTGACATGAACTCCAATTTCTGGATGAACAACTGGGTGGCAAATCAAGCCTACAATCGCTACGACCTGATGATTCCCGACATACGCAAAGTCCAAAGTGCACTTGAAGATAAATATCAATCTTCCCGTTCTCCGAAAGAGGCTCAATTGGCGGAAATGGCCAAAGCGGGCGATCTCGAAGGAGTGGTTAAGGAAGTGAACTGGGAAGGCGCCGCTATTGCCAAGGAAGCCACTGATGCTTACCGCAACTTGGCTCAATATCTTTTAGTGAAATTCATGGATGGAAACATGAAGAAAACCGACGATAAGGGCGACTTTATAATTAGCGAATATGGCATTCCCGTCTATCCCACTTTCCCCGGCTACGACAAGAAATATTACGAGAATATAGTAAAAGAAACCGGCGACCATTTCCTTATTTCGGAATAAAAAGCACCTGGTGTTTAAATTAATAGTTAAGGCGATGTGCTAATGGAAGCACATCGCCTTTTCCATATTCTTCAAAAGTCCTTTAAGAATTCTTATCGAGTGTAAAGGAAACGTTTTATCGACCGTTTGGGTGTCTTTTCAAACTCATTCGGAACAAGTATAATTTTTGAAATCTTTTCGTAAGGAGCCACAAGCTTATTCAATTCTTCCCGGATATTCTCCATTGTAGGATCTGCATCCGCGGCCGCCACACCTATACGATCGAGCGCCTCATAATCCGGATAAACAAGCCCGACAAGTTTACCGTCTCGCTCCACAACCAGACTCTCCGCAACAAAAGGCATATTATTAAGCTTCGCCTCTATCTCCTCAGGATAGATATTCTGTCCTGAAGCCGAAAGAATCATCGTCTTGGAACGCCCGCGAAGGAAGAGAGTGCCGTCGGCCGAACGAGTGCCCATATCTCCTGTATGAAGCCAGCCATCGGCGTCAAACACGGCCTTTGTCGCTTCAGGATTCTTATAATAACCCTTCATAACGTTGGTGCCTTTAACACAAATCTCTCCCGGAATATTCTCCGGGTCGGGAGAATCTATCTTTGTTTCCATTATGGGTAAAGTTTTTCCCGAAGACCCAGGTATAAACTTTCGCCAAGGGGTATAAGAAATCAAAGGGCCACATTCAGTCATCCCGTAACCTACCGTGAATGGGAATTTAATCTTGTGCAAGAAATCTTCAACCTCATGATTCAACGGGGCTCCTCCAACTATAACCTCTTCAAATTCACCTCCGAATACCTCTATCAAACGCTTTCGAATCTTTGTATAAATATAGGTGTCGAGGAAAGGCACAGCTAAAGTCCAACGCATCGTGCCTTTTGAAATCATCGGCAGAATCTGATTCTTATATATCTTTTCCAAAATCAGAGGCACACATATTATCAGATGCGGTTTCACCTCTGCCAATGCCTTTATCAATACTCTTGGAGAAGGCGTTTTTCCTAATAATGTTATATGTGAGCCTGCCGCCAAAGGTGTCAGCATATCGAACGCGCAACCATAGGCATGAGCCAAAGGAAGGAAAGCCAAGGCTCGTGAACTCCGGAAATGCAAAACTGTATCAAGTCCGAAGCAAACATTCCCTGCAAGGTTCTCTCCGGTGAGCATCACTCCCTTTGAGAAACCGGTAGTGCCGGAGGTGTAATTAATCTCCACCACTTCACTGTTATCCCTGTCGATATATTTCACATCGGCAGCTGAATATTTATTGGGATAGCGGCGACGGAAACGACGACGCAGCAGGCGCAGATTATTGCGGAAATCAGAGCCCTCTCTTTCATGAAGCACCTTCGATTCCACCCCAATGGTCATCACACCCTTCACATTCAAAAGCTTCTCAGGGTCGATATGCTCGAAAATATGCTCATCAATAAAGAGAATCTCCGCCTCTGAATGGTTCACAATATGAGTCACATCCACAGGATTGAAATCCTGAAGAATCGGCACTATTACAGCTCCATAGGTAATCGTGGCCATATATATAAGCACCCAACTCGTGGAATCCTTTCCACATAGAGCCACTTTCGACCCGGGCTTGATGCCATTAGTTTCAAAGAAGAGATGAATCTCAGCTATCGTGGCTGCCACGCGACCATATTTGAGAGTCCTTTTCCCCACATAATCTGTAAGAGCCGGCAGATCCCAATTCTCTATGAAGCTTTTCTCATAGAGCTTTATGAAGTTTTCTATCTTTATCATCACCTTGTCCTTTTAAGCAACCTTAGAACTCATTATCCTTCGAGAGCAAGTTTATAAATCTCCCGGCAATCATCCATCGACAATTCCACATAGCTTCCAAGACGGTCGCCCATGTTTCGATGCAGGCTCTTCACCATCTTATCAATATCCGGCTCGCAGCCACAAAGCTCTCTCAAGTTGGTGGTCATCCCCAAATCATGATAGAAATGCTTAAGCTCCATAATGCCCTCTTCGATTATCTCTTCAGTGGTCTTGCCGGCAGGATTCACCGACATAACATTTATTGCAAATCTCCAGAGCTTATCAGGATTCAGCGGAGCGCAGAATTTCATCCATGCCGGGATTATCACAGCCAATCCTGCTCCGTGGGCCACATCATAGAATGCTGAAATCTCATGTTCTAATCGATGAGAAGCCCAATCTTCCACTTTCCCCACGCCGCACAGGCCATTATGAGCCAATGTTCCGGCCCACATCACATCCGCACGCGCTGAATAATTATTTGGATCCATGCGTAATGAAAGAGCCTGATCTGAAATATCGCGCAAGATTGCTTCCGAATAAGCATCCACAAGTTGAGTATCTGGAGTGTTGGAGAAATAACGCTCGAAAATATGCGCCATCATGTCAACTATCCCATTTGCTGTCTGATTCCAGGGCAACGACATCGTAAGCTCAGGATTCATCACTGCAAAGCGAGGACGAAGCACCATAGGGTATCTAACCGAGATTTTCTGATGAGTCTTTTCGTTGGTTATAACCGAATTGCCGCTTCCCTCAGAGCCTGCTGCCGGAATTGTGAGGACCACACCCACAGGGAGCGCTTTCTCAGGATTAGCTTTTGCGCTATAGAAATCCCAGAAATCACCTTCGTAGGGCACGCCCAATGCCATCCCTTTGGCTGCATCAATCGGCGACCCTCCACCGACGGCCAAAAGAAAATCAACACCCTCTGCCCGTGCTTTTTCAATTCCTTCATATACGCTGTCGGCCGTGGGATTAGGTTTTATACCCCCGAATTTTATATAGCTTATCCCCTCTTTCTCTATTGAATCTGTTATCTCCTTCATTAGGCCTTCTCGCTCGATGCGATCCGAACCATATACAATCATCACTTTCTTTGCTCCATAACGCTTCAACGCTGAGCCTGTCTCTTTTTGAGTTCCCTTTCCAAAAATAAACTCGGTTGGAGAATAATATACAAAATTTTCCATGGAATAACTATTTTTATAGCGATTTTATAGCGAATCGATGTTCATTATTATAAAAACAAATTGCCGTGCAATCTTGTTTGCACGGCAATTATATTTCTCGCCAGCGGCCATCTCATTCTCGCCAGCGGCCATCTGATTTCTCGACAGCGGCCATCTCATTCTTAAAACTATCGCGAAGCTGTTTCCGCTACGGGCTGTG
>CAZXGU010000141.1:0-7412 GCA_964640375.1 uncultured Sangeribacter sp.
AACGACCCCGAGATTACAAATCACGTGCTCTGGCCAACTGAGCTAAAGAGGCTTGCTCAATCCGGTTTTCACTTTTTCGCTCTTCAGAAGCAGTGCTTAACCGAATCCGAGTGCAAAGTTATAACAAATTTCTTTCTCTACAAAATTTTTCAGCAAAAAAATTCTTAAAAATTTACCAAACTCTCCGCTCTTTTAGCTGAATTATTTGATTATTTGAAGTTTACAACCGAAAAATTTTTATTCAGTTTATTCTTATTTTACTCCACAGTGACCGATTTTGCCAAATTGCGGGGCATATCTACATTCTTTCCTTTGTTGATCGCTATATAGTACGACAACAATTGAAGGGGAATGGATGTGATTATCGGCGACAGACATTCCGGAATGGCAGGAACCTCCAGAACATGGTCGGCTATGTTCTTTATCTCTGTGTCCCCTTCGGTCACGATCGCTATGATGCTCCCTCCCCGGGCTTTTACCTGCTGAACATTGCTCACTATCTTCTCATAGAGATGGTCGTTGGGTGCTATGATCACTGAGGGCATCTCTTCATCTATTAATGCTATGGGGCCATGCTTCATCTCCGCCGCCGGATAACCCTCTGCATGAATATAGGAGATCTCTTTCAATTTTAGTGCGCCTTCAAGAGCCACTGGATAGCTGTAGCCTCTACCTAAATAGAGGAAGTTACGCGCGTAAGTGTAGATTAGGGATAGATGCTCTATCTCGTCGCTTAATTTCAAAACCTTCTCTACATATTCGGGTATCCGGAGAATTTCTGCTCCTATCTCAGCGATTTTCTCCTGTGGCATAGTCCCTTTTAATTGCGCTATACCCAAAGCAAGCAGTGTCAGAACCATCACCTGACCGGTAAAGGCTTTAGTCGAGGCCACTCCGATCTCGGGTCCGACATGGATATAGGTGCCGCTGTCAGTCTCGCGTGGAATGGAGGAACCAACAGAGTTGGATATTCCAAACACAAAAGCCCCCATTTGACGCGCTATCACTGCCGCTGCAAGGGTGTCGGCTGTCTCCCCGCTTTGTGAAATCGCTATCACTATATCTTTATCATCGAGCACTGGATTGGAATATCTGAATTCGCTCGCATATTCCACCTCCACCGGTATCCGGCACATATCCTGTATCAGATATTTTCCCAAGAGTGCCGCATGCCATGAAGTGCCACACGCAACTATTACTATTCTCTTTGCATTAAGGAATTTCTCCTTATTATCGTTGATGCCGTTTACATTTATTTTTGCGCCTCCGTCAATAATGCGTCCACGGATGCAATCGCGCAATGTGAGTGGCTGCTCGAATATCTCTTTGAGCATAAAGTGGGGATACCCTCCTTTCTCAAGCTGCGAGATGGAGAGCTCAAGGGTTTTGACATCTATGGAGCTTTCGTGATTGTCAAGGTTGACTATTCGCAACGGTTCCCCTTTCTTTATCACCGCTATCTCTTCATCTTTAAGATAGACCACATCTTTTGTATATTCCACAAAGGGAGTGGCATCGGAGGCAAGGAATGTTTCGTCATCCCCGATTCCTATCACCAACGGGCTGCTCTGACGAGCTGCTACAATGGTGTCGGGATGATCCTTCTCTATTACGGCGATTGCATAGGCGCCTACAACCTGATTCAAGGCCTCCCGAACAGCATCTACCAAAGAACAGTTGTTTTTTACCTTTATATATTCTATTAGCTGAACTAAGACTTCGGTGTCGGTTTCGGAATGAAATTTACAGCCATGCTGTATCAAGGCATCTTTCAACACCTTATAATTCTCGATTGTTCCATTATGCACAAGCGCAAGATTGCCGTCTTCGCTGTAATGAGGGTGAGCATTGCAATCCGAGGGCTCTCCATGGGTGGCCCAGCGTGTGTGGGCTATGCCGACGCCGGCATCCAACGATTTATCCTTACAATAGTCTTCAAGATTACTTACCTTACCTTTAGCCTTATAAACTTTAAGGTGGCCGTCATTACCTACAAGTGCAATTCCCGCACTGTCGTAACCTCGATATTCAAGGCGGTGGAGCCCTTTTATTAATATATCATATACATTCCCGTTCCCGATGTATCCTACTATTCCACACATATTGGTTGAAATGAAAGTTTGTAATAGTGGTTTGTTAGTCCACGTCCCGACTATAATTATAGATACGGGTATTATTCAAACGCAAAATTACCTCTTATATTCTATTATTCCAATTTTTTGCATAATTTATTCCTCTTTTTGCCCTTAATTTCTCTTTTTTGCCCACCTTATGCACAAAAAAACCGAGTCGCTGTTCTCACAGCAACCCGGCTTCAACTATATTTATTATTTCTTTTTAGTTCTTTACCACTTCTCCGTCGCCAGTAGCAATTACATTGGTGTTGGTTGAATCAGGCATATCAACGATATCCCCTACTACATCGGGATTCAACATAGCGCTATCTGATATATTTGCGATTGGGAAGGCTTCAAGCGATGAAAACTTATCCATTCTCTTCACATTTGCTTCGCCCAACTGTTCTGCATTTGCTGCAAACAAGGCATTTCTGAATGTATCAAGATACACTGCATCACTCTTCATAGTGGCGAGTTCACTGTAAGCGTCAGCCACTTCTTTTGAGTTGGGGTCAGAGGCGTTGTTGATGGTGTTAAAGTAGGGTTGAGCCTTCTCTGCATAATTCTCACAATAGTCGATCATTGTGGTATAATCCGCTTGGGTAAGGGTCTCCCCTGCTGCAATTTTATCAGCCACTGCCTTCGGATCTGCTTTGCTTCCGCAGGAAGCCATGATGAGGCATACCACTGCCATCATCATAATTGTCATTACTTTTTTCATAATATTTCGATTTAAATTTTCATATTTTGTCTTTTTATTATTTTAATTCTCCCAAACCGATTACTTCATCACTATGAGTTATAACCTCATCACTATGACTTATAACCTGATTAAAACTCATCCCCCAGTGGTGTCACGGCCGGCTCTCTGAGCTTATAGAGCAACTGACGTTTCAACTGTGGAGAATCTTCTATTATCTCGGAAAGCTCCCAGTGATGCCCAGCTTCTTCTCTCAACAATGGAGATGTGGCATCTACATCGGTAAGATTCCATGTCAGAAGCACTGTCTTAATCTTTAATGCCTTGAGCTTCCTCACAAGCATTTCATGGTCGGCATCCCCCGTGATCAGAACCACATAATCAAACTTGCGGAATGTGGCCAATTCGTATGCTTCAAGGGCAAACCAGACATCCACACCTTTCTCCACCACCTCGGTCTGGCCGTCTCGCTCAACTTCCCTAAGGTGTTTATAATGAAATATCACATCGTTCTCTATCAATGTGTCTTCAAATTTCCTTTCATTGTAAAGTAGATGCTTATCATAAGCTTCCTTTACACGGAATCTTCCACGGAAGTAATGAGCCTCTGTGATCTGACAATCCGATATATGCACACCCTCTTCCATTGAAAGACGCGCGCAGATATAATCGAATAGCGATCTGACCCGTATTATCGAACGCTCATGCGCTTTCAAGGCGCGGTTCACTTTTGCATAATAGCCTCCGTCTATGAAGACTCCTACCGATATATATTCAAGCATTATTGATTTTCTATTTTAGTCTTTTTATTATTTTTAACACCTTCAATTAAAAAAGGTTCGCCTTTTCGACGAACCTTTCACCTTTATTTTAATTTATTTATTTTTCAAGAGTTTAATACATTTCCGTTTCAGGCCAATCTGCGTAAAATCTCAGTGAGGAGTTTCCAGAAATCCTCCACTGATTTGATGTTGGCTTTCTCGCCCGGAGAGTGTATATCCTTCAATGTGGGACCGAAGCTCACCATATCAAGTGCCGGCATCTTCTCAAGGAAGAGTCCACATTCCAAACCGGCATGAAGGGCCTCTACTTTGGGCTCGGCATGGAAGATGTCACGATAGCTCTCTTCTGCCACCTTCAACACTTTTGAATTTGGATTGGGCGCCCAGCCTACATACGCATCATCGAACGCTACAGTAGCGCCTATAAGAGAGAAGAGGGCTTTTACTCTATCTGCTATCTCATCTCTTCGCGAATCTACCGACGAACGTTGATGAACAGTGACTACTATCTTATCCCCTTCTGTCATTTTTACCGAAGCGAGGTTGCATGAGGTTTCGATAAGTCCCTCTATTGCATGCGACATTCCCTGAACGCCGTTCGGACACGCAAACACTGCTTTGATGAGGCGGCGTGCGGTTTCGGCATCAATCAATTCCTCACATGGTTCAACCTGTTCGGCTCCGAAATGGAAACTGTCTTCTTCTACTCCGGCAAATTCCGAGTGAAGCACCTTATTAAATTCCTCCACCAGCTTCTGTAACTTCTCTACATCTGATGCATCAAGACCTATCACGGCGTGAGCATCGCGGGGAATGGCATTGGCCAGACCGCCTCCGTCGATTTCAGCAAGTTCAAAGCCACATTCTTCACTGAGCGTGCAGAGGAAACGGCATAACTGCTGATTGGCGTTGGCTCGCCCTAATCCTATTTCCATTCCAGAGTGACCACCCTTTAGTCCTCCTAAAGACACCTTATAATATATCATCCCTTCAGGAGAGGATACTTTTCTATAGGGAATTGTGGCAATTGTCACCTTGCCGCCGGCACAACCGATCACCAATTGCCCCATCTCTTCGGAGTCAAGGTTGAGGAGTATCTCGCCTGTCACAAATCCGGGTTGCAATCCGTTGGCTCCTATCAAGCCTTGCTCTTCATCCACGGTGAAAAGACATTCTATCGGACCATGAACCAATTCTTTATCAAGAAGCACTGCCATGGCGGCCGCACATCCCATACCGTTGTCGGCTCCAAGAGTCGTACCGTTGGCACGAACCCATTCTCCATCCACTATGGTCTCTATAGGGTCGGTCATGAAATTATGTTTAGAGCTGGGTAACTTCTCTGCAACCATATCCTGATGTCCTTGGAGAATTATTGTGGGAGCATTTTCATGGCCGGCAGTGGCGGGTTTACGCATCACTACATTCCCCACTTCATCCGTGGCTGCTTCTATTCCGTGACGATCAGCCCAATCCACAAGAAATTCTCTCATCTTGTCAAGATGATGGGTCGGACGGGGCACCTTTGTTATCTCATCAAAACATTCCCAAACCAACTTGGGATTCAAATCTGTGATTTTCATATTTTAAAATTTTATAAGCGATGCACGGGCCTTGGGGGCCTATGCATCGCCCGGTTTCTATTTCTTAAATTTTGAATAAGCATTGGCCATCTTGGTGTGATAGCCTCGCTTTGCATAACTGGGTCCGTTATATTTCTTGGCAAACGAAGCCCAGTTCTTGTTTTTTAGATCGTTCACCATCCCTGTGTTTATCAGGAAAGTGGCGAATAATTCAAGTTGCTCAAGCTCTGAATACGACATTAGACGCACCATCTCGGCCACCGATTCACAACCACACAGTTTATAGTTGAAACCACCGATCTGAAACATTCCCCAGAAGGTTCCCATATTTGCGCCGTCCACATTCGATTTGCGGGCCGTCACCAATTGGGTCCATTCCTGAAGAGCATAGCCTGAAAGTCCTGACGGCACTTTCTCCGAAGGGTTCCCTTTCGACGATGCGGCTTTCGACCGGTAGCGGTTATACATCGCGCGGTCAAAGTTTACTACCGGAACCCCAGGTGCCCAGAAGCCTTCCATCTTGGTGCCTGCTTCGATGATCACAACCGCCTTGATGGCCGCCACTTCAACACCCAAGCGTGTCGCAACTCGTTTGAAGTCGGCATCAGTGAGTGTGGTATATCTGCTTTTGGAATCCTCCGGGGGCAAAGCATCAAGAACGGTCTTAACCATCTCGGTGGCTTGCTTGCTACGCTCACTCTCCGACTCCGGTTTCCCTTTGCTCTTCTGTCCAAAAATGCTTCCGAAACCCAGAACTACTGCTAATCCTAATGCCGCCGAAGCTATCTTGCCTCTCATAAGGCTGCCACTTTTTCAAGCACTTTGCAGAGATGCTTCCAGAATTTGTCAACAGTCGGGATGAGAAGTTGCTCGTCGGGAGAGTGAACACCTGTCATGGTCGGGCCAAAGCTTACCATGTCGAGATGAGGATACTTATCGAGGAAGAGTCCACATTCCAATCCTGCATGAATGGCCTTGATGGCCGGTTTCACTCCGAAGAGTTCTTCATAGGCCTCGGCTGAAATCTTCATGATGGGAGATTGCATGTTGGGTGCCCATCCGGGATAGCCGTCGCTATGAGTCACTTCTGCTCCTGCAAGCTGGAAATGAGCCTCCACTTGTCCGGCTATATCCTCTTTGCGGCTCTCTACGGAGGAACGCTGAGAGGTGGTGACAATCACCTTCCCCTCTTCGGGCATCTTCACTGAAGCAAGGTTGGTTGATGTTTCCACCAAGCCCTCTATATCATGGCTCATGGATATTACTCCGTGAGGAGCGGAATAGACGGCTCTAACAATGGCAAGAGAAGTCTCGGAATCCATGCAGTATTCGGGTCGCTCTATCTCTTCGATCTCTATCTTCATTGAGGGCTCTATCCCCGCATATTCATTCTTTATCTCCTTTATATATGCGTGGATTCTGCGCATCATCTCCTCGTGATGGTCGGCATGGATACCAAACACTGCATTAGCCTCGCGCGGAATGGCATTGCGAAGGTTGCCTCCCTCTATGGAGCAGAGACAATAATCCCAACGTTGCGAACATTCCCAAACAAACCGCGCTATCACTTTATTGGCGTTGGCACGGCCCAGGTGGATATCGCCTCCGCTGTGACCCCCAAGAAGTCCACTCACCGATACGCGCATATATTTGAAGTTCTCGGGAGTGAAGCTGCGGTTGTAATGAAATTCAGCTGTGGTGTCAACACCTCCGGCACAACCTACAAATATTTCTCCGTCGTCTTCAGAGTCGAGGTTGATGAGCATTGTGCCGCTTATCATATCTTTACCAAGGTTCTGCGCTCCTTCAAGGCCAATCTCTTCATTAACTGTAAAGAGAGCCTCCACCGGTCCGTGAACCAAGGATTTGTCGAGCATAACGGCCATTGCTGCTGCAATGCCGATTCCATTGTCGGCGCCAAGAGTGGTGCCGCGTGCCTTCACCCAATCGCCATCAACGTAGGTATCGATCGGATCTTTCATGAAATCATGCTTCACATCATTGTTCTTCTCTGCCACCATATCCATGTGTGCCTGAAGAATAACTGTAGGCGCATTCTCATGGCCCGGCGTGGCTGCCTTGTGCATTACCACATTCCCTACTTTATCTGTCTTTACCGAGATATTGTTCTCTTTGGCAAAATTCACAAGAAAATCACGAATTTGCTCCTCATGGCAGGAGGGACGGGGAACTTTTGTCACTTCGTCGAAACATTTCCAGATCAACTCCG
>CAZXGU010000142.1:0-7407 GCA_964640375.1 uncultured Sangeribacter sp.
TCATTACCATCCTGATCTGCTTTCACTTCAACTCGTTCCGCAACTTCAAGCATTACTACCTCGGATGCGTCTGCAAACATTGGAAGCATCTGTTCCCGAAAACCTTCTCGTATAATCGTTTTGTGGAGGTGATGCCACGTTGTTTTGTACCCCTTACGATGTTCGTCCGTCTGGCCTGTTTCGGCCAGTGCTCGGGCATAAGTTTTGTGGACAGCACCTGTATCCCCGTCATCCACAACAAACGACAGTTCTCCATGAAGGTTTTCAGGGGGATTGCAGAGAAGGGCAAGAGCACGATGGGCTGGTATGTAGGCTTCAAACTGCATCTGTTATGCAATGAGAAAGGCGAGATCATCAACTTTGTATTGACCAAGGCCAATGTAGATGACCGCAACGAGAATGTCATTGACACCCTGACAGACAAGGTTTTCGGAAAACTTTATGCGGACAAGGGCTATATATCTCAGTCGCTTTTCGGGAAACTTTTTGATGACGGCATACATATCGTGACTGGACTCCGTTCAAATATGAAACAGCGTCTGATGCCGCTCTACGATAAGATTATGTTACACAAGCGAAGCATCATTGAATCACTGAATGATATGCTAAAAAATATGGCACAGCTTGTCCATACCCGACATCGTAGCGTACATAATTTTCTGATGAATCTGCTCGCGGCAATGGGTGCATATTGTTTCTTTGCAGTGAAGCCCGAAGTTAATTTTGACTTTGATGTGGTTCCATCCAACGGGCAGCTCGTCCTCTGGCAATAAGCAATATTGGTGAAATAATTTCAGGCGACCATTTATGGCCGCCCGATACCGTACACCTCTAACCGTAGAGGATATTTCTATTATTGTTATCCCGAACTCACGTTATAAAGTAATTAGTTATACTGATAAGTAAAATAATTAGTAATACTGATAAATAAAATAAGGTTAAAAGGTGAGAGTTTTGATTTTCTCTTCTTCCTTATAACCTTATTTTGTTGTTTAACTATCTTTATTCTTTAGCCATTAATTTTTGTTGCTGCTCTTTTTCGTGGATTGCTTTGCGACGTTTCTCTTCTTGTTCGATGGAAACTTGATAGTTATTGATCACCGCTCCGGTCACAAGGTTGAGCAACAGGAAGGCTGCAAGGCAGAACCAGGATACGTGATAGATGGTAATGACAGAGGGATGCACTTTTATCAGATTGTAATCCGACGCAGTGATGAGATTATATCTAAGGTCGGTCCAATCTTCACCGGTGAGGGCACGGAAAAGTGTGAAGAAAGCCTCCCCAATGCTTCCGAAAGGATCGGGAGAGTTGGCAGGGGAGTGGGGAGCTTCCGATATCATCTGCTCGTAGCGTTGCAATTCTTCGGCATTGAGTTTGTCGGGGGTCGGCAGACGGAATATGGTCACTCCAATCACGGCATAGAGATAGAGGAAGATGAGGAATAACATTCCGTTATATAGTAGCGATTTGAGTGAGCGTATAAGCACATCCACAATAAGTTTGAGTTCTTCGGCTGTGCGCAGCAAACGAAGCACTCGGAACACACGCAACACCCTCAGAACAAGGATAATCGAGTTTCCTCCCTCCTCAGCCGGTATCCATCCGATGATAACCAATATCAGGTCGAACACATTCCAGCCGCTTGAAAAATATTTCTTCATCGTGCCGGCTGCTATATATCTCAAAACCACCTCAGCTGTAAAAATGTAGAGGCAGAGATCTTGAATCACATCGATTGTGTGATTGGTATAAGTGGCCTGAACTCCAATTAGGAGAGAGTTGATGAGAATGACTACGATGATGAAGAGGTCGAAAGGTTTGCCATAGACAAATGAATAACACCAGTTGTTTATCTTTCCCATTTTCTGGATGCTGTTTAGAAAAAAATTATTTAAAAAATCTTATTCATAGCGCAGGGGAGCCGTCTTCAATTGCTCCCCTGTGGATGACAGTTCTTCTTAAATAACCTTTCCAAATGTTATTTATTGTTTTTTCTGGCTTTTTTAAAAGTAATGGCTACACGACAGCCTCTATGATAAATACCGATATGGTTTTGTTGATTAGATTAGAACCAAAGCCCGTCAAATAGCCACCCCCAACCATCATTAGTAGATTCTTCTTTTATGCCAAGTAAATTCATTAACTTACACCCATTTATGGTATTTTCCCCTATAACGATACCAGAAGGTAATTTTACTGGCTTTAATCCTATACTATTTGCAAATGCATAGTTTCCTACAGCTTGAATATTTGATGGTAGTTTCAACTCGTAAAGTCCAGAGTCGTAGAATGCGCTGTCTGGTACAACAGTAAACGTTGCTCCACTAAGATCTAAGCGAATTAAACCTTTTTCTTGGGAGAGCTTATTTAAGTATTTGATATCATTTTTATTAATAGGTCCTGTGACGACTAAATCATTGGTGGATTCACCGTATTTACTGTTTTTTATGGCATTTGCAACCGATCCGGCGCTCTTATTGTGAATTGTCATCTTCTTTGACGGCACAAATATAGCATAAAATTCTTGTGTGGACACCGGCTGCATATACGAATTCTTGTTTGGTCGTGATGTTGTACAGTTTGTTGTTGTATCTTGGTCAATTGTCAATACAAGGCTTGATAGGGGATACCCTTGAGGATTGCCAATATATTCAGATCGATAATTGCCGTTTAGAAAAGCGTTCGGAGTGGTCAAGCAATCTAGGACATAGCCATCGGAAGGAATTACAAACATATCTACCTTAAAGCGTGACCCTTCATTTGATAGATTCCCCTCAACTTTAGCTATTTTGGGATCCTTACTAATTTTACAGTAAGTCGTGTCTGAATTGGAATGCGGCGTTATATATACTCGCCCTTTAGCAGTCTCTGGATTCTTCACTGTGAACGACAGATTCTTGTAGTATGTATCTCCTGCTCGAGACTGAGTAAAGCAAAAGAGAGTCATAAGTACAACAATCAAGCCGATAGCTTTTGTTTGTTTCATTTAATTATGATTTTAGAGTTAAACATAAGGATTTTTTTGAATAAATATTATATAGTCCTCTGATGAGTAGAACTATCATAAAAAGCCATAAACAATATAATTGCATTTGAAGAAAGAATTTAATAATAATTAAAAGAATAATTAAAATTGCAATTGAAATTTTCAAGTACCAAATCCAAACATTAGTTTTATGCAGAAATATAAGAAGAATAGGCATAGGGGTAAATACCAACATTAAAATATTAAGGTATAGATTGCTGCTTAATATTGAAGCGAAAAACATATACCAGATAATACAACCTAATATTGTACAGATTCCTATTAAAGATAAATCAAACCAATGGGATAAGTTTATTGATTTTCCTTTAATATTTCTAAATGTAAGGATTACTGAAATGATAAACAAAATTGTGAATACTATTTGTGGCGTTATATACAGATGTAAGGCCCTTTCGGTATTATCAAAACCTATAACTCTTGATTTTTGATCAATAAGTGGTTTATGATTAATAGGGTTTATAACTAACGATAAATATTTTCCTATTACTTTGGGATAAAAAAGGTAAAGAGATTCTTGAGACTGATCAAAATCTAAACCTAAAATAAGATTCCACAATAGTCCTTTCCATTGTGAGTTACCAAAGAAATCATTCAGATATTTTCTACCAGATCCATTTAATATATTAGAAATATTGGGAGATGAAAATAACTCTGAATGTAAAGATGACTCAATTACACTCAGAATCATCGAACAACAATTATTTTTTGAAGGAGAAAATGCAATTACTTCCTTGCTATCTACTGCATTATCAATATTTTCCCATAAACAAACTTCTTGCTCTGGGCTTAAGTTTAATACATATTCATTTATTATTCTTTCTTCTCCATGAGCTTTACTCAAAAAATCCAAAGTAAACAACCTGATATATTTGCCCTTAAGGGTACCGTTAATAAACTGAAATATTAAAGATTCATCACTATCCAATGTAGCATCAAACTCATAAATATAATCAATATCCTGATAAGGGCACTTCATCCTTAAAGCTAAATGGCCGCCAGCGGAATATATAGCATTCCCAGGAGACACTACAACTAAAGAAGTCTCGATATAATCTTCTTCTTTTATCAAATCTTCCAATTTTCTTGAGTCTGCGCAGGCCCATAAATGAGTAATAGCAAAAAAAGAATATATAAACAATAATCGAAGTAACATCAATAAAATCCTTATTAATTCATGAGTAAATCAGTTTAAATCTAAAATGCCTACATTCCGAAACATCTAATAGATAGTAAGTTTAGATTCTAAGGTGATAAAATAAGTTAGATTATTTTGCATATTTTCAAAATACGAGAACCATTCACTTGAAGTATTTATCCTTAATTGAAGTATTTATCTGTTGGGAAATATAGCGAATTTCAATCTCTTTATATCTATGACTTATTTCATTAGTTTTAATATGATGAAGTTATTCTTTTATCATTGGGAAGGTGAACGTATCTCTCGTTTTACCGTCATCATATACAAGAACCATTTGCATATTCATTTCATCATCTACATAATAGTAGAATTTTCCAGTACTCTCCACATGTGGTCCATAAACCTTCCATTGGCCTGATGTCTTCAGGTAATCTAACATATCTGACCCTAGTCCATATCGTTCTTTTACGATGATGTATTTATCACCAAAAATTATTATATTCTGTCTTTCATTTTTCATCATGTCTATCCATCTCCCTAATTTTTGTGATTTGCACCTTTTGCTTAATTTGTAGTATCCAAAATTGCTATCTTTAGATGAATTAATGACTTCCTCTGCCTGAGAAGACGAATCGTTAGAAGAATAGGCAGGTGATATTGATTTTGTTCCTGTAGCAAAAGATAAAAAGATTCCAGCAAATAAAGCTACAAGCACTATAGAATATTTTTTCCTACGCATTACGTTTAAGATGGTCGGTATTCTAGCCCTTCAACCAGATATAAAAATGAAGAGGCGTGGGCTGATATGCCACGCCTTTATGTGAAGGTGGTCGGATTACCTTATGCGAAGATGTGGAATAAACAGCTCCACGCCTATGACGTGGAGACCGTTTTGCCATCTCTTGCGCATTGTGATAAGTTTCCGACGCTTTTCACATACAAGCAGAAGACATAACGCCTCTTGTTAACAATTTCTCGATTCGAACTGCATCAAATCTGTGCAAATATACAAACTATTTTTGTATTCGCAAACTATTTTAGATCTTTTCTCCACGGCTCTTTCATTTAAAATCTTTTTCCATAGCAAGAAACCTTCTTATTTTATAGGCCATCAACTGGCCGTATTTCCATAGAAAAGAATATCTGAGAAAAGGTATGGACAAGTAGGATAAATGACTGAAATTCAGCTAATTTTGTTTTAAAATAATTTGTTCAAATGCCAAATTATATGTAACTTAAAAGATTGAAAATTAAATAGTTATGAATAAAACGCACTTGACAAAACAGTTTCCGTCAGCTCCAGTGGGGAGCCCATTACGACTACAAAAGTACAAAGAAAAATTCATGAGGGTGTGTCAAAATTGAAGTGACCCATAGGAGTTAGACAAATAACTTTTAGGGGTCACTTCAATTTTAACACACCCTTCCTTAGAGACTTTAATTTCTTCTGCCAATTCATAACAGCAACCGCCGTTCCTGTTCCACAGTGATAGGGGAGGAATGACCTGATAAAAGCACGGTGTCGGCAGGGAGAGTCAATATTTTATTTATTATCGAATCCTCCAACTCCCGTCGATTCCCTCCGGGGAAATTTGTCAGCCCGGGTCCATGTTGATAGAGGGTATCTCCTACAAAAGCCACGTTTTCTTCCGGAGAATAATAAGTCACGGACCCCGGGGTATGCCCGGGCGTGTGAATCACTTTCAGATAGAATCCCGAATGTGCTTTCAGTCGAATAATCTCACCGTCATATATCTCCTCATAATGGCTTTCTGTGATGGGATGTCCGGAATTGCCACTCAAATTGAGATAAGGGTCCTGAAGATATCCGGCATCGGAGGGATAGATATAAATGGGAGCAGCCAACTTCTCCCTAAGAAACTCCGCGGCGCCCCAGTGGTCGAAATGTCCATGTGTAAGTAAGATTTTCTCTATGGTCCAACCATTCTGTCTTATCACATCATAAATCAGGCCGGCTTGTGCTCCCGGATCAATCAAAAAGCCCGATTTCGTGTGGGAATCTATATAAAAATATGTGTTTTCGGCAAATACGCCTTCCACTTGAAGTTCTCGTACCATATTTACATATCTTTAAAAATAAGGAGTTGGCATAGTCTTTTTATCCTATTCCAGCTCCTTATTCTAATTGGTGTCTTAAATCAATTGGCAACCCTCAGGACCGCAAACATGAGGACGTTCGCTCCCTTCCTCGGCTGCTTTTTCTGCTTCCTTCATTTTGCGTTGTGCGCGTTCAAGGGCCGACTTCATACCATCAATTGTCATAGCGCCAGGCACTGCAAACTCGCCGTTGAATACCATATAAGGCACTCCTCTTACGCCACGCATCTGAGCCTCTCTTTCATCATAACGCACTTCATCGGCATAGCGGTCGCTCTGGAGCACTTCCTTCACCTCTTTCTCATCCATGCCGGCTTCTTTTGCCACGCTTTCAAGCACCTTATGGTCGGCAAGGACCAGATTTTTGGTGAAATAGGCGTCAAACAGCAGTTGGTTGAGTTTCTGCACCGTTGCATAGTCGTATTTAAACTCTGCAAGCTTCATCAGACGGTGAGCGTCAAAAGTGTTGCTGTAGAGTGTGCTTGCATATTTGAAGTCGATTCCAAGCTCACGGCCGAGTGACGAAATTTCTTCGATTTGCTGGTTGGCCTGGGGTACGCTCAGACCATATTTCCGTGCAAAACGCTCGGATGTAGGACCTGTCACCTCCTTTGCAGCGGTAGGGTCGAGCTCGAAGGCGCGATAGTCAATCTTTACGCTGTCGGTCATGCCGAGTTCTTCAATTGCCTTTTCAAGTCGTGTCTCCCCAATGTAGCAGTAAGGGCACGCGAAATCACTCCAAATTGTTATGTTCATCATAGTCTTTTTCCTTTCTTAAGGTTTTTATGTGTGTTTATTACTTTTTTGATTATTTATCCCAGGATATTATTGCGGTTAAAACTCTTATCATAGAGTCGATATCAGCAGGCGATGCAATGTTTTCAAGAGCTACTTGACGCTCTTGGGCTATCTTCATTATCTGAGGCTCAATCTCGCGCCCTTTCTCTGTGAGCCATACGCGGATACATTTATAGCTCACCGGCTCCGTGCTGACCAATTCTTTTTTCGACAGGGAAGAAACAGATCTGCATATAGCTGCTTTATCTTTTCCCACCATATCGACAATCTCACATTGCTGCAGACCGTCGCGTGAGTAAAGCGCCC